>JAFGRR010000516.1 GCA_016935035.1 Phycisphaerae bacterium
TGAGGTTGGCCGAGAGACCGGTCAGACGCATCAGGATGATCGCGATCAGGGCGCACAGGGGCAGAGCCAGTGACACGATCAGGGCGCTGCGGAGGTTGCCCAGAAAGACGAACAGCGTCGCCACGACCAGCGCCGCACCCAGTAGCAGCGATTTCTTGACCGTCCCCGTGGCCTGGCGCACCAGCTCGGCCTGCTCGTAGTACGGAACGAGGTGAACGCCCGCCGGCAGCGACGCCTGGACCTCGGGGACCTTCTCGTATAGGCGCTGAATGACCTTCGAGGTGTTTTCGCCGTAGAGTTGCAGGACCATGCCGGAGACGACCTCCTCGGCGCCGTTGCGCGAGACAACGCCACGACGCACCTCGGGGCCGTAGCCAACCTCGGCGACATCGGCGATGCGAATCGGGACGCCGTCGTGAACCGCGACGTGGATGTTGCCGATGTCGTCGAGGCCACGCACGAGACCGATGCCGCGCACGAGATGCTCTTCCTGGCCCAGCACCATGAACTGGCCGCCGACGTTGGCGTTGTTTGCTGTGACAGCCTGCACGACGTCGGCCAGGGACAGGCGGTACTGGTTCAGGGCGTGCGGATCGACGCGGATTTGATATTGCAGGACGTGCCCGCCAATGGAGAGGATGTCGGTGACACCGCCAACGGTCTGGAGCTGCCGCTTGATGATCCAGTCGTTGATCTCGCGCAGGTAGATGTCACGGGCTTTGCCGTCGGTGTCGACCCCTTCGTCGAGCGTGAGGTAGTAGATGAAGATCTGCCCCAGACCGGTCGAGATGGGCCCCAGCTTGGGCGGCTCGTGCATCTCAGGCAGTTCGGCCAGGGCCTGGTCGAGCCGCTCGGAGACGATGGTGCGGGCGAAGTAGATGTCCACGTCGTCGGCGAAGTAGACGTATACCACCGCCATCCCAAACGCCGAGGTGGATTTGATCTGCGTCACGCCGGGCAGGCCGTTCATGGCCGACTCGATCGGGAAGGTGATCAGCCGTTCGATCTCTTCCGGCGCCATGCCATGTGCGTCGGCAAAGACCGGCACCATCACGGGCGACGTGTCCGGGAAGGCGTCGATCGGCAACTGTGTATAGGCGTAGGCGCCGTAGCCGACGACGCCGGCGATAGCGATGACGACGAAGAATCGATAACGCAACGAGATGTCCACGATTCGCGCGGGCATGCGTGGGCTCCTTATCAATGGCCGTGACCGGCGTGACTTCCCAGGCCCGCCGTGACCAGCGCCGCCTTCAGCTCGAACGCCCCGTGCGTGACGTACGCCTCGCCTGCTGCCAGACCACCGACGATCTCGATCGCGTCACCGCTCGACCGCCCCACTGTCACGAACTGGGGCTCGAAACCATGCTCGGTCCGCACGAATACCGCCTGACGGTCTTCGAGCATCTGCACCGCCTGCCTGGCGACCAGCACCGCGACCGGCACGATCTCTGTCACGATCTCGGCGTTGACGAACAGGCCGGGCCGATACCGGCCGTCGGCATTCGGCAACACCACGCGCGCCAACGCCGTACGCGTCTGCTCGGCCACGATCGGATCGATGTAGCTGATCTGCCCCGTCGCCGCCGGCGCGCCTGGCCCGAACGAGACTTGCACCTCCTGGCCCTCTCGAACCGAAGCCAGGTCCCGCTGATGCACGTTGAGCTGGACCCAGACAGTGGACAGGTCCGCGATAACGAAGACCTCCGCATCGTCCTTAAGCGCCTCGCCCAGCGTGATGTGCTTTCCGATCACGGTCGCGTCGAACGGCGCCACGATCTCGTAGCGCGTCAGCGCCGCGTCAGGCAACTCGGGCAGCTTCTCGACGTACTCCTTCGAAAAGCCCAGGGCGTGGAGCTTCTGCGCCGCCGTGTGCAGCTCGATCTGCGTCTCGGCCAGCGTCTGCCTGGCGTCCAGGTACTCCTGCTCCGACGAGACCTTCTTGGCCCAGAGGCTCTCTTCGCGTCTGAAACTCGCCTCGGACAATTCGAGCTTACGCCGTGCCGCCAGATAGGCCGCCTTCGCGTCGGCCAGTTCACGGCTTTCCACGACCGCCATCACCTCGCCAGCCGTCACGCGGTCGCCCAGCGTCTTGCGCACGTCTTTGGCCACCCCCGGCACGCGCGTCACAAGGTGCGCAAGCCGGTCGGCATTGACCGCAATCTCGCCGGATAGCGCGATCGTATGCTGCAACTGCCCCGCCCCGGCCGGCGCCAGCGTAACGCCCAACTCCGCTATCTGCGCCTCGCTCAACTCGACGACCTGCTCGTCCGAGTGCATCTGTCCCTCGCGCTCACGCTCGTCGCTGCCGGCAGCCGGCATCGGCGCAACGCTCGACAGCAAGCCCAGCCGCCATTGCAGCACGACACCCGCCACACACCCAACGGCAAAGAAGACAATCGCGGCCGGCAAGAGAATACGTTTCATCGTTCCGTCCCTTTCACATTCGCGCCGTCGGCGCGTTTGAACGTCTCAAGAGGTTGCCCGATCAGCCGTTCGACGTCACGGCGCGCCCGATGATACGCCTCGACCGCGTCGATATGCTGAGCCTTGGTTTCGAACAGTGTCCTTTGCGTATCCACCACATACAGATAGTCGAACTTGCCTTCACGGTAGCCCTGCTGCACCGCCTCAAACGCCTGCTCGGCCTGGGGCAACACCTCGCTCTGCAACACGCGGACCTCGTCATAGGCACTCGCCAGCGCGTTGACCGCCGCCGACAATGCCGCCAGCGTCTCGACCCGTGCCGCCTCAGACTCTTGTCGGGCCTTGGCCAAGTTCGCCGTCGCCTCGGCAATGCCGCCCTGGTTGCGGTCGAGAATCGGGATCGGCAGCGCCAGCCCCACGACGAACGCCGCATCGTCGGTCTCTTCGTAGCGCTGCACCCCCGCCGCCACGGTGACATCGACCTTCGCCCGCGCCTTCTCCAGGTCCAGCGCCGCCCGGCGCTGCCGCTGCTCGACGGCCCACCGCGCCAAATCCGGATTGGCCGCCAGTGCGTCGCTCACCTCGTTCAGGGGTGGCGCCGGCTCAACGGCGTGAAAGTCCCCCGCCGCCGCTTCGAACGCCGCCTCGGTCGCGCCCCACGTCGCCGCCAGCCTCAACCGGGCCGTCGCCAGGGCACTCGTGGCCTTGCGAATCTCAATGCGACTCTGCGACGACAGCACGCCCGCCCGCAGACTCTGGACAGGCGAATCCCGGCCCGCCTCGACCCGCTGCGCCACCGCCGCCTCGGCCTGGCGCGCCAGACGGCCCAACTGCTCGGCCAGCGACACCCGCTCCTGCGCCGCCAGGACCGCCACGAATGCATCGGCGACCTCCTTGAGCACGTCGAGCCGTTGCGACTCGTAGTCCCATTCGGTCAGCTCTTCCGCAAGCGATGCGGCACGGAGGCGTTTGTCTCGCTTGCCGCCCAGTTCGATGAGCTGGCCAAGCTGAATCGTCGTCTCGGCCGCATCGATACCGCTCCGTTCGCCCCTGCCGGCCAACGACTCGACCTCAACCCCCAGCTCCGGGTTCGCCCGCAAGCCTGCCTGCAACGTTCGCGCGTCTGCCGCCTGCATCTCGAAAGCAAAGACCCGCAGCCGTGGATGGCCGGCCAGCGCCAACGCCGCTGCCTCGTGCAGCGTAATGACGCCGGTCGGCTGCGGTTCGTCGTGTGTCTGCCAGGGCATCGGCTCGCTCGCAGGATGCTCATCAGGGCGCAGGGCCGAACGCCTTACGGCCTCACTACGAGCGCACCCGCCAATCAGCCCGGCCGCCAGGAAGAAGACAATGATCGTAGCGCGGTACATAGGGATCGCTCCCGACAAGAAAAGTCTATGCGCGTGAATTCGTCGGTAGAGGGAGGCGACAGCCTTCTCACTTCAACCGGGTCGCCTGTGAGGTGGGACTACACTTGCAGGATGATGCTCGCCAGAGGAACGTGATAGGTCAGAAGAGTGCAACGTGTGAACGTCTGAAGGGTTGTCGCGTGGTCTTGCCGGACTGCGAACGACTCGATGCATGCCGCCGGGCCCGAGTCGCTCGTTTTCGACGCCGCCGGCGCGGAGCGATGATCGAAGGCGCCGAGCGAGAGAGGAATATCGACGCAGGACGCACAGTCGCCGTTCGCAGCGTGTCCGTAAGGGCATAGGATTGAGTGCCCGAAGGCATCGCTACCGGCGTCACCATCAGCACAATGGTCGTGCCCGGCCGGCTCGATGGCCACGTGCCCCTGACCGGCGACACAGACCACCATCCCATGCGGGACGTTGCCCATCGCCAGCAGGCACAGCACCACCAAGACTGCCCGATAACCGCTTGTCCTCTGCGACTCTGCCGCCATGAATCCCCTTAATCTCTTCCGGTCCGCCCTGCGGGGCCAGACCGCCTTGCCGTATTGTACGCTCTGAACAGCCCAAAGTTCAAGGCGCATTTGAACGGCAGTCGGGGCCTCGACGGCGCTACACGTCGGAAGCATCCGGCGGCGCCGAATCCTCGGGCTTTGGCCAGATTGGGAATTCGATCGTATCGAGCCAGACGGCATCGGCCTCGCCGCCTGTGATCTGATTCCTGGTATAGGTCCAGGTAAAGGTGTTGACGCCGCCGTCGACAGGGAAGGCAACCTTCTTCCACTCTAAAAGGCCGCTATACTCGGCCTTTTTCACGCTGTTGATGTAGAACGTGACCTTGTTGGCCGCGGTGCCAGTCGACGTTTTGCACCTGAAAGTCATCCAACCATCGTCGCAGTTGACATCGACCTCAAGCGTCGTGGATTGCTTGTAGGCGATCGCGCCAGCCTGGGCGCTGAACGAACCTTCGTGAGCCGTGTCAGAACTGATCGTCCAGGGCGCATCGCCTCGAGTGGTCCAGACAAAGGCGCCGAAATCACCCGTCTCAAACCCCTCGATCGTCGGCGAGGTGATGCTGTATTGGAACGGCATCTGGTGGTCGCGGAAGATACGCGTCATATCGGGGCCATACTCGAAACGCTTGAACCAGCCGTCCCAGAAGTCGATGATGTCTTCCGGCTGATAATCGCATAGAATCGTCCAGATCATAAACAGCCCCGGATCACTGAGCGTGTCGCGCGGCTCGAAGATGGTGGCCTCGTCGAAGACGTCCCATAGGGCGCAGCAATTCATGTGTTCGTAGAACTCTCCCGGCGATTTCGGCTTCTTTGTATCCCACTCGGGATCGGCGGTGAAGGTGTACCCGCTCGGCTCATCAATATCCTGGTACAGGGTGTCTCCGGAGCCCGGGTAGCTCTTGTCGCCCATCTGCGAGGCGATGCTGAACAGGGTCGCCCACGCCTCGCGAAAGGCAA
>JAFGRR010000517.1 GCA_016935035.1 Phycisphaerae bacterium
ATGGTACTATATGGGCCGCCGGTGCGGCTCATGGAGATAACCCTCCGAGCATGGCAACCAAGGGCAGGGCCGACACGCCGGCCCGCACACAACGGGTATCGAATCAACAAGGAGTCAGACATGCGTTGCATTATGTACACCCTCGCAATCGTGGTTCTGGTGGCGACGGCGGCGAACACCTTCGCTGACAACTGCGCCACGCCGGCTGGCGGCGACAGGGCAGTTGCCAAGAAGGCGTGCGCCGGCAGCGGCGACGCCTGCTGTACCAAGGACGCCGCCGCCTGCAAGACGGCGGACGGCAAGGCCGCCTGTGCCACCAAGACAACCAGTGCGACCAAGGGCGCCTGTGACGGCAAGGCCGCCTGTGGTATCGCTTGTGCCGAGAAGGTCACCGCTGGTATGCCGGTGATGGCATACAGTGTAAGCGACAAGAGCACGCGCTGCCCGGAAGAGGCCAAGGCGCTGGCGGACGGTGACAGCAGCAAGATCAAGTTCGTCGTCGCCGACGAATCTTACGACAATGAGCAGGACGCCCTCGCGGCCTACGCCAAGCACCTCGACGGCTACCTTAAGAAAATGACGGCTGTTGAGTACGTGATCGGCGACGACACCACGTGCTGCCCGAACTCGGCCAAGGCGTTGGCCGAGAAGAACGGCAAGCCGATTCACTACCGCGTTGCCACAGTCGATTTTGATTCAAAGGAGCAGGCCGAGAAGGCCGCCAAGGTAGCCGCCGAGGCCGCCGACAAGATCTCTCTGACAACGATGGTGGATGGCAAGCCGTACACTTGCGAGAAGAGTGCCGCCGCGGCCTGCCAGCTTAGCGAGAAGAAGTCAATGGCATATTGCGTTGGTGAGATGAAGACCGAGTGCCGCAAGACAGCCGACGTCGCGCTGCTGCAGGCGAAGATCCTCTCCGCCGCCGAAGCCGTCGCCAAGTTGCAGGGCTAATCGCTGCCCAGCACGATACCGCACAGAAGCTTGATCGGCCTGCCGTGCCACTGGGCGCGCGGCAGGCCGGTTTCTTGCGCGCCGTCGGAAGTGCGTCAATCAGGACCGCCGGCGTGAGAGCGGGGCTCTGATAGCGCCGGACGTTGAACGCTGCCAAGAGTAGTGGCACCAGGCTGATAGCCGACACCTTCGCCGCTACGGCTTGTATTCCAACTCCTCCACCCAATGCACCAACGCCGGGCTGCTGTCGCCTTCGGCTCGGTAGATGCCGTATTTGTGGAGCTTGTTGCCGCGGAAGACCATGTTGTCGGTGTAGCCGTCGGAGTAGCGCAGTTGCAGTGTCGTGGCGCCATCATGCCGCAGGATGGTCGCGGTGACGGGCTCCTTGGGGGGCTTGCTGTCCTCGGGGGCTTTTTCGGTCAGGCTCGCCGACCAGTTGACGATACGCCATAGGCTGGCGTCGTCGGACAGGCGTTGCACGGGGGCGAGGTTGATGATGAGGTGCGTGCGGTCCTCTTTCTCATCCTCGAACGGGCCGCGCATCGAGAGGATCTCGATGCGCGTCACTTCGACGCCGTCGATCTCCACACGCTCCGATGCCAACGAAGTCTCGTACACTTTCGTCTTGCCGTGTGCCTTGCTCTCGGCGTAGTCGTCTGATTTATTGTCCCAACGCTGGAAGACGTAGCGTCCCTCACCTTTCCAGATGCCGAGCGGGATGTCGGCTGTCGACGGCATCGTCACACAGCCGGTTGTCACGCAGCCCAGCACAACCAGAGACGTACCGGCCAGCAGGTGCCGCCAGATGCCGCTACGGCTGTTCGAGAAGCCAAGTTGTGGTTTCATGGTTGATCCTCCGAGGTTCTGGTCAACTGACACGAGGCCATGTCGTTCGCTTCGTCGCTCCGGATGAATGCAGAATTCAGTATGCAGAAAGTCGTGCCGCCGGGTGCCATGGGCAGGTCGCAGACTTGCCCACGTGTTGCTGATTGCGGCACGGGCAAACCCACCTTCGGTAGGCCTGCTCATGGCCCCCGGCGAGTCTTTGTTGTTCCCTTCGTCCCCGCGTCCCTATGTGTCTGTGTCCGCTCCTTCAAGACGCCCCTCGATTCCACTCGGGCTCTGTTTGGACAGCTAGACGCTACTGACGTTCGCGTGTTTGCTCCAGGTTTCTGGCCGCCTGCGCGAACGGATCGGTCTTGTTGAGCGCGGCCAAGCCAGGCGTTTCATCGGCCACGTCCTCGACTGGCGCTGACCGCGCGCTGCCCGACTTGCGCTCGTCCACCGCGCCCACGTCGTAGTCCCACGCCGGCGAATCCGGGTGCTCGAAGTCACGGAAGCGCGGCACGCGTCGCTTCTTGCGGCGGTAGTAATATCGAATGCCCTGCCAACTGGCGAGATTCGCCAGCCAGGCACGTGACTTGAACGGGAACAGGCCCATTCGCCGCCACGCGGACCACGGCGTGTAGAACTCGGCGAACGCCGCCATCTGCGCATGACGCAGTTCCTTGATCGTCATGCGGCGCGGCTCGAAGACGACCGACGCACCGTTGTAGCGTCTCCAATCGCGCGTTAGCAGGCGCCCCTCGCGCTCATACTGGTTGAAGAACTCTGTGCCCGGGTAGGGCGTCAGGATCGGGTAACAGCTAAGCGACAGGTCCATGCGCTGCGCGAAATCGACCGTCGCGCGGCAATCCTGCCACGTGTCCGTGTCAAAACCGAAGATGAACGAGCCCCACAAGCTGATGCTGGCGGCCTGGATCTTGCGGATGCGCTGCTCGTACTCGTCCGAATGCACGAACCGTTTGCCGGCGGCGGCGAGCGTATCCTGGCGCGGACTCTCCAACCCCAGAATCAGCCCCTGACACCCGCTGGCGCGCATTGCGCGCAGCAGCTTGTCATTGCGGCTGATGAGAATGTCGCACTGGCTGGCCCACGAGATCTTCAGCGGACGCAGTGCTTCGCACAACTCCAGCGCCCACGCTTGGTTTCCGCCGAAGTTGTCGTCGGCAAAGATGTAGCACCACGATTTCTGCCGCTCGCGCGCCTCGCGAATTTCCTCCACGATGTCGCTAATCTCACGTAGCCGAAACTTACGGCCGAAGACCGCCGGCGTCGTGCAGAAGTTGCAGTTGTGCGGGCAGCCGCGCGTCGTCTGAATCGGGTTGGCGACCAGGTAGTCGGACGGGTTGATGACGTCCTTGCGTGGTGTGGCGATCGGTGCCGTCGGATACTCGGCCCAGTCGTACGTGCGTTTGAGTGTGCCGGCCTCCCAATCCGCTATCAGGTGCGGCAACGTTGACTCGGCGTCACCGCGACAGACCGCGTCGCAGTGCGGCAAGGCGTCTTCCGGCAGCGCGCTCGGGTGAATCCCGCCCATGACGACCGTTACACCCAGTTGGCGGTACGCATCGCCGAGTTCGTACGCGCGGTGGGCCTGGGCCGTCATGGCGCTGATGCCGACGATGTCAACGTCGGCGGTGGGGGAGTGGGGCGTCTCACGCGTGCATTCATCCACCAGGTCGACGTCCCAGTGTTTCGGCATGGCCGCCGCACAGATCATCAGCCCCGTCGGCGCGAACAGCGCCTTGCGCGTAAACGTCATACGCCGGATGATCGCTGGCATTGTGATGTTCGACAGCGGCGAGTTCGGATTGATGAAGCGGATTTTCGGCCGTGATCGCGGGCGTGGTTCTGTCATGTCACGATCCCACTCTGCGTTCTTGCCGGCCCGCGGCGCTGCCCGCGGCCGGGCCGGCGCGGCGGAGCCATCAGGTACCCCATTAGTACACGCGAACCGCAAGCTTGTCGCAAGCCTGATCGCGACCGATGCCGGTCGCAACTTGTCGCCTGACGCCCGGCCGGGCGGTAACATCCTGACAGGGCGGAGGGCACGCAGGTGGCGTGGCCAAGGGCGGACCTTGTGATTCCTAATGCCCTTGTTGCTTCAGAACGATGCGCCATAAAGGACCGAGCGGAATGCCAACCGACCTGATCGACGAAGCCTGTGGCATGAGTGAACAACTGGTGGCCTGGCGGCGACACCTCCACGCACATCCCGAGCTGAGCGGCGCCGAGGAGCAGACCGCCGCTTTTGTCGCCGAACGCCTCGGCGAGATGGGCCTCACGCCGCGCTGCAACATCGGCGGCATGAACGGCGTCGTCGCGGACCTGGTCGTCGCCGATCAGCCGTTTGTCGCGTTGCGTGCCGACATGGACGCACTGCCGATCCAGGAAGAGAACGACGTTGACTACGCGTCGGAGACGCTCGGCGTGATGCACGCCTGCGGGCACGACGCCCACATGGCCATGTTGCTCGGTGCCGCCAGGATCCTGCAACATCATCGCTCCGAGTTACACCGGTCCGTCCGGCTCATCTTTCAGCCGCACGAGGAGAACGAACCCGGCGGTGCACCGGCGATGATCCGCGCCGGCGTGCTGGAAGGCGTCGAGAGCATTTTCGGCCTGCACATCTGGGCCGCGCTGCCGACCGGCCGAGTTGGCACGCGCGTCGGCGCCTTCATGGCCAGCCCGACGCTGCTAGAGATCAGCATCCACGGCAAGGGTGGCCACGCCGCCATGCCGGAAGAATGCATCGACCCAATTGTCATCGCCGCCCAGGTCATCGTCGGTCTGCAGATGATCGTCAGCCGCACGCTTGGCGCCAGCGACGCCGGCGTCGTGACCATAACGAGGATAAACGCCGGTACGACGCATAACGTCATCCCGCAAAGCGTGGAACTCGCCGGCACTATCCGAACGTTTGACACCACGATTCGCGACCGCGTTAGCGAACGTGTCCGCGAAATCGCCCAAGGCACCGCCAAGGCACACGGGGCGAGGGCGGACGTCAAAATCAGCCATAGCTATCCGACGCTCATCAACGATCCCGTGATCGTCGCCGACGCCCACCGTGCCGCCGAGCGGGCCGGCTTTGACCGCGAGGATATCGTTGACCTGCCGCTTCAGGGCGGCGGTGAAGATTTCGCGTATTACTGCCAGGAAGTGCCGGGGGCCTTCATGTTCCTCGGTGCCGGGAACCCGGCGATCGACTGCGGCTTCCCCCATCATCATCCGCGTTTCAACATTGATGAAGCCGCGCTGCCGCGCGGTGCCGCCGTGCTGGCCGCATATTGTCTTCAAGCCGGCGGTTAGGCATGCACAGTCCGGCAGCGGACGATGCGCCGATGACAAGTGCGTGGCTCCACGGCGTTGCAGCTCGGACAGCCTGATTGTGACCGCCCCCGATCAGCCTATGGCGAGAAGACCGGTTTGAATGCGGGCTTTTCCGGTTTCTTCTCATCCTTGGTTGCGTTCTGAGCGTTCGGGTCGTTCGGGTCCTTCTCCGCTTCGATCGCATCGGTGGGTTGCTCGGCTTCCGATGGCGGCTTGATGAAGTCCTCGATAGCCTTGCGCGTGTCATCAGTGCCTTGCGCGGTCATCGCGCTCCATGACGCGCGCTGTTGTGCAAGGGAGTCTGGCGCGCCGTCCTCGATGAGCATCAATTCAACCACTGGCGAGACCATGGTCTTCTCGGCGGCATCGCGGCAAACGGCGCGAAACGTTTCGGCCAGGTCAGCGATCAGGTCCTCGCGCATCGACTGGATGCGGGTCTGGTCGCCGCGCTTGTCCATCTCGGCGCGCCGGGCAATTCCGACGAGCTTTTTCCAGTCTCGCCGATACTTGGCGACCAGCGACGCGGACTCACGATCTCCACGCTCGATTTGACGCACGATCTTGTACGGCTCGCGCAGAATCGTAGAGGCCTTGCGGTCGGCGCTTTCGACCGCGGACTGAAAACGCTTCTGCTCCGATGTGAGCTTGGTTGTGTCGGGTTCGCCAGTGATATGGCGGCCCGATTCAGTGACCAACACGGTCATCGGCTCGTCGCCAGCCGGCTTC
>JAFGRR010000518.1 GCA_016935035.1 Phycisphaerae bacterium
GCGAGGGTTGGACGCTATCCGGACGATTCGAACGCGCCCTTCGGGTGCTGGCCGACAAGATTGCCCAGCTCAAGCGTCCGGACACCGGCGCGAAGGACAAGGACGAGTTCCTGTTGCAGCTGGCGGCAGCGCGGCGTGGTGACGAGGGCATTTCCGAGCATGAGGATCAACCGCGACACGCCGACGGAGGTGAGATGCAATGAAAGCTCGATACCCTACACCGATGTGGCGCTGGACGCTGGTGGCGCTGCTCCTGCTGATTCTAACTGCTCTGGCCGTCAACTGGGCACTGCTGCTACAAATCAGTCAGGATGCAGCCCACCTTCCGGACGAAGGGACTCGTGTGGGCGGCCTGCCTTGCGCGGCGCTTCCGACGCGCTTTGTTCTTGGCGAACCCGAATGTGCGCAGAAGCTCCTCGAAGCAATGAACGTAACCAATGTTCAGGTCCTTTCCAAGAGAAGCAGGCTATCGCCGCCGGGCGACGAGATGCGAAGCGCAGGCGGCGCGGGCGGATCAGGCTGAGCGAGTCGTGGAGGGCCAAGCGACGAATCAGCGTGGGGACACCGAGCGGAGACAGGATGCGCAGCGTGGGATCCGGTGGCAAAAGTACGCGTGTTTGTACTCCCCGATCCTATGGACGCGGGGCTTCTGGGGCAGGCGGACCCTGCGACGGCGGGAAGACCGGTATTGCGGCGGGCAAGTGACGACGACGGAGAGGGTGAGTGGGTGAGCGGGCTGCTGGAGGCTCGCTCGTCGGAGTTGAAGTGACGCGTGTCAGGCGCCAGTTCTTGATGCGAACCTCCTCTGCGAGCAAGGCCACTTGATGCCGGAGCTGTTCTCGCCCCGCGTTCTCTTGCGCGCCGGCGGAGCAAACCCGCGGAGATCCTCATACCGTCCACGGCTCTGCTGGCGAATCCCAGCCGACGCCAACCGCTCCCGTTAAATCGCCCGGCTCGCCAATTCCCGCACCGTCTAGCTTGCCGGGCATTCACGGATTTCCTTGACTACCCAGCCATTGTGCACGTACACTGACGTTTGGTGCTTCGATGGGAGGAAACCATGATGATGTTCTATCGTTTGGCGGCGTTGGCCTCGCTGCTGCCTTTGTCCGCCACCGCGGCGGCTACCCAGCCGGATCTTCAGCGGACGGTAATCGTCGACAAGAACGGCAATCCGGACGCCAACTACACCACGATTGGAGGGGCCATCAATGGCACCACTCCGCAGTCCGGCGAGCACTGGACGATCTTGATCTACGGCGGCGAGTACCAGGAGAACGTCACACTGGGGCTGGGAAAACGCGGTATCGACCTAGTCGGCGTCGATCGTGACGCGGTCATCGTCGCGCCCACGAGCGGCAATGGTATCGTCATCGGCAGTTCGGGCGCGTCTGATAACCACATCACCAACATAACTGTCAAGCCGGCGGCCGGGCACGGAATCCTCCTTGCGGAAGGCAGCTCCCTGACTAACGTCGTGGTTGAGGCCAGTGGTACTGACAAAGACGCCGTGCAGATTGACAACAAATCCGACGTTCGCATCACGGGCTGTACGTTAAGCGGCAAGGTCCGCGGCCTGTATCTCGACGACGATTGCGAAGACATCACGGTCAGCAACTGTACGATTTCGGGCGAGAGCGCCGCGGTGCGCGTCGTCTGCGGCGACAACATCCTGTTTCAGAGCTGCGTGCTGCGCGGCAGGGGCAGCTCGCCGCGCGGCCTGTGGGTCGAGGACGACACCGGCTGTGATCCCGGCGACATCACGGCGCTGCTGTGCGACATCGGCGTCACTTCGGACTCGACCACGGCTGTGTGCCGGGCGGTTGAATCCGACGACTCGCCGGAGACGGGGAAACGCGTGCGCCTAGCCGGTTGCAGGATCCAGGCCGCGGCGACGGCCGAAGAGCCGACCAGCCTCGAGGTGATCGGCGTCTACGGGGCGGACGATCGTGCAGTCCACGTGCTGGGTGGCGTTATCATCACATCCGTCGCGGACACGAACGATGCCCAGAAAGCGACTGCCGTCTACGACTTGTACAACGCCGCGGGCGACGGTTTCCTGGGCGTTGCGATGTCGGGCACGCGTTGCTCGAAATGGAAGGGTCCGATCTCCTCGGCCGAACGACGGCGCCCCGTTCTCCAGCGTGTGCTGTCCGTGCTGCCGGCGGATTCGGACAAGGTCTACGGCCCCACGTCGCTCGGAATGAGCGAGATTGTGGTGACCAGTGGCATCACCAATCCCAGCACGTACCGGGTCCTCACGGCGACTGGCTCAGCGACGACGACTTCGAGCCAGAAGGTTCATATCATTGGCACGGATTGGGCGGGCAACATCATCACCGACAGAATCGCCCTGAATGGGAGCAACACTGTCCTCGGCAGCAAGGCCTTCGCAACGGTGACCAAGCTCATTCTCCCGGTCGGCGCACTTGAGCAAAGCGTGGCCATCGGCACGTCGGACTATCTGGGTCTCTACATGCCGCTGGCAAGCGAGGACGACGTGCTCCAGCAGGGGCGGATGGCCTCCAATGAAGATGTGTACACGCAGGAATCCCGGGCCCTGATCGACGACATCGACGAGACCTATTCGACGATCAAGCCTGATGATCTTGTGGAAGGTGACAGCTTTGAATGGGCCTCTCTGGCCAGTGAATAGATGGCCCGCCGTGGTTCTCTGAAACGCGAGTGAGTTGGGAGTTCACGATGCGTAAGTTCCCATACGGACGTGCGACTTCGATAGTGCTGCTGATCGGCGGTGCGGCGCTGCTCGGCGTCCCGGGCTCTCCGCTGGCCGCTCTGTCAACAAGCGTCGCTGAGGCGCGCGCGGCTGGGAGCAACGCCGTCGTCCTGACGAACCTATGGGCCTTCGCGCAAGCCGCCTACAAATACACCTATACCGTCGACCAGAAATCCGGCGGCGACGGCAACTACAACACAATCCAGGACGCCATCGACGCGATTACGACGGCGGGAGTGAACGAGCGCTGGACCGTGCTGATCTACGCCGGCGAGTACGACGAGGCGGTTGAGCTGGATTCAGGGGAGGAGTACATCGACCTGGTGGGCGTGGATCGCGACGCGGTGATCATCGCGCCGGCAAGCGGTGACGGCGTTACACTGGCCGGCCACAACGCGCTCCGCAACCTGACCATCAAGCCGAGCTCGGGCCACGGTGTCACCGTGGGAAGCGACTGCGTGCTTGAGAACCTCCTCGTCGAGACCAGCACCGCAGGCAAACACGGCGTTTGGGTGACGCAGGAGTCGCAGCACGTCGCAATCGACAACTGCATCATACGCTCGTGGCGCTGTCAGGGCCTGACGATTGGCCCACAGTGCACGGACCTGGCCGTGCGTGGCTGCGAAGTGCTCGGCAGTGTTGCCGGCGTGCGAAACTCCAATCAGAACGACCGGATTCTGCTTGAGGACTGCCGCATCGTCGGCGACAATGCGGTATCCGGCTACGTGCGCCC
>JAFGRR010000519.1 GCA_016935035.1 Phycisphaerae bacterium
CGGCGTACTCGTGGACTCTGGTGCGGCACACGCCGAAAGCTGGCGCATCGTCGCGCGTCAGCACGGACTCGACGTGTCCGACGAACTCTTCCAGAGCACCTTCGGCCGCCCCAGCCGCGACATCATCCGCATCATCTGGGGCGCCGACACCACGGACGCCCGCGTCGCCGAGCTCGACGACGAGAAGGAGCTCCGCTACCGCGAACTGATCCACGGCAACATCCCGCTCATGCCCGGCTGCCGCGAGATGCTGGCGGCCTTGCGCGACGCCGGCCTGGTGCTCAGCGTCGCCACCTCCGGCCCGCGTGAGAATCTCGAATGTGTCATCAGCGAAGGTCGCCTAAGCGAATTCTTCACAGCGACCGTGCATGGCTTCGACATCCAGCACGGCAAGCCTGCGCCGGATTGCTTCCTGCTGGCGGCTAAGCGCTGCGGATTGCCGCCGGCTGACTGCGTGGTTGTTGAGGATGCCCCCGTCGGCATCGAGGCCGCCACCGCCGCCGGCATGCCCGCCATCGCCCTGACCGGGACCCACCCCGCCGAGCGCCTCCGCGCTGCCGGTGCTAGCGAGATCATCAACCACCTAAGCGCCCTAGCCCCCGCACTGATAACGAAGTGCCTCAAGCACCAATGAATGCGCGTGCGCCAGGCATCGTACGTAGATAACGCCCGCGATCACAACCGAGCCGCGACCGTGAAGGAGTGGTTGCGTCGGCAACCGAACGCCTTCTGTAACAACCGCTCCCTCACGGTCGCGGCTCGGATCAACGACGCTACATGGCTATCCGAAGAAGAGGCGCATCAGGTCCTGGTAGGTCACGACCACGAAACAGACGATCAGCAGGCTCAGCCCGGCCAGCGTGGCGATCATCTGCGTCTTCAGGCTCAGCGGCGTACCGCGGACCTTCTCTATGATCAGAAAGACCATCACGCCGCCATCGACCAGCGGAATCGGCAGGAAGTTCAGCACCGCGAGGTTGATCGACAGAAACGCGAGGAACCATAGCAAATCCGCAAAGCCGATCTTGGCCTGTTCGACGGCCTGTCCGATGATGCCGACCGGACCACTGACGTGCTCGACCGAGACATTGGCGCGCAGCACCTGGCGGAGCGTCTGGTAGGTCGTGATGACGTAGGAGTACGCCAGTTTCATGCCCATCCAGGTCGCGCGCAATGGATTACCATCCGCGTCGACGCGTTCCATGAGCACGTCCACCATGCCACCGCTATACCCGAACATCAGGCGCATTTGCCACGGATCAAGGTTGTCCTCGCGCACGGTGAACGGCACCTCGATAATCTCACGCGGCTGACTTTTGCGGCGGTACGAGACTGTCACGGTCTTGCCGATTTTCTTGTTCAGCATTTCGCGGAGAGCTGACAGCGCGGGCAACCTCAGGATGTCGCCGTCCGCGTCCGTCACTGACTTCTCGCCGTCGATGCTGATGAGATCCGCGTCAGCAGGCAGTTGGGCCTCGTTCACTATGCTGCTGGGTACATGCATCTCGCCCGCGGCCGTCTGGCCGCCGGCGGTGTATGCGACAACAACGGTCCTGCCGGCCGATTCCTTGAGAATCCGTACCAGATCAAGCCAGTCGCCGACCGGGTGCCCGTCGACGCTGATGATTGTCGCGCCGCGCGGGATATTCAACGAAGCCGCCGGTGTCCCCGGCACGACATCGGCAATGACCGGATGACTGTCCTCACGCGCGAAGGAAATGCCGACCTGTGGCGGGGCCTGCCCTAGGAGTTGGAACCGGCGCTTCGGTGTGACCATGATCTCCACGGGGCCATCCACACCTGGGCGGTCCACCAGCACACGCACCTGGCGATTGGCGTTGACGCTGATGTTCTTGGTGATCTCCGTGTAGGTTGGGCTTGCAATGTTCCCCCAAGCGACAACGATGTCACCCTTCTCAAACCCGGCCTCAGCCGCGGGGGAACCCTCCTGCGTGAAGCTCACCTCCCAGCGCGACAGAAGACCCAGCACGTGCCGGCGAGGGCGATCAGGGCCGGCATCATCGGCGTCCTTCTCATTCACCGGCGCGGGCGTCACTCCCAGCGACAGTCGCTGGCGCATGGTTATGCGTTTCGGCGGGGCGCCGGGATGGTCCGGATCGGCTCGCTCAAAGACCATCTCAACCGGACGTCCGTCGCTGTTCATCGCTGCGATCATCACGTCCGGCAGATCGCGGATCGGGACGCCGTTCATTTCGACGACCACGTCCCCCTTCCGAGGGGCCTGATCGCCATCAAGTGCTTCCCCATCCGCCGCGATTCGCGGCGTCAGGGTTGGGTCGATGCCGATGGACTGCAATTTCAGCGCGCTGTCCCGCTCGGGATCCAACACAAAGGTCTGATCTAGTTCCCTGCCATCGCGCTCGATCGTCAGACGCAACTGGTCCGAGAGGATTTCGGCGCGCCGGATGTCCATGAACGAGTCCGCCCGCCAACCGTTAATAGTCAGCACGCGGTCTCCGGGCTGCAAGCCGGCACGGTCAGCCGGGCCATCGGCCTCGACTCGCCCAATCACGGGCGCCGGCATGTCCATTCCGATCAGAAAGACGCACATGAACAGCAGGGCGGCGAAAAGCAC
>JAFGRR010000060.1 GCA_016935035.1 Phycisphaerae bacterium
GTGCAGGATTTCAGTGTGCAGCGCAACCGCAACCTGCGTGAGCGCGACGCCCAGGCCGCCGTCGCTCACCTGCGCGGCAAGGGCATTGACGCGACGATCGTGCGCCCCGCCGGCCAGGCCCCGCTGGTGGTCGCCACGCAGCGCATCGACAACCTGAGCCGCCAGCAGATCGAGGCTTTCAAGGAACGCATCCGCCAGGCCGGCAAGGATTTCCCGGACTACACGTTCAAGGACTGTTACGAGCGGTCGTTCTGACGCGAGCGCCGGGTTGGTCTTCAGTGTGCCACGCTCTGTGAGCCGTGCATGTTTGGCGTGTGCCCGCGTATCAGAGCCCGAGCGGAAGCGAGGGGCATATTCAGGGCTCAGGATTCGCCAAGACACCCGCCGGACACGGTCTTTGTCGTTCCCTTCGTCGCCATTTTGAATATGACCGTCGCTGCCGTTTTGTGCTCTGTTTTGGCGACGGACGCGCGGTGCGGGTGTCGCCGATGGCAGCGAAAACCGGCCGGCGGGGGCGTCAGGCCCTACAATCAACCGCCGTCTGGGAACTCTTCTTCGCACGGAACCGGAAAACCAAGGCATGGCCGAACGCCTCGCACAACTGCAGAAGCTGGCGGCACTTGAGCCGAACGACCCGATGGCCCACTACGCCGTCGGGCTCGAACTCGCCAACCTCGAACGCTGGGACGAGGCGGTACTGGCGTTCGACGCGGCGCTCAGGGCCGACGCCGGCTACTCGGCGGCGTATTACCACAAAGGCAAGTCGCAGATCAAAGCCGGCCACGCCGCCGACGCGCGCGAAACGCTCAACGCCGGCATCGAAATCGCCAGGGCCGCCGGCGACATGAAGACGGTCAAGGAGATGACCGAGCTGCGTGACCTGCTGGCGTAACGCGCATCGAGGAGCCTGGGGCTCTTCTGTGTCGCCTCACCTCTCTTCGTAAGCGCAGGGTGCCATGGGCAGGTTGCAGACCTGCCCGTGTTCTGCGTCTGGATGCAGGGCGTGACGATGCACGCTTGATTCACATCTGGAAGACGGCCGACGAGACGTCGGCCGCTACATTGTCGTCGGACCACGGCCGCCACAGACATCGGCCAATTTCCGCTATGGGCGCGGATTCTCACGCACCAGGGGGCCTGTAAAAAGCCGAACTTGTGACCACGGCGGCGTGCAGCGCGGGGCTGTTCGCACCGGCCAAGGCCTGTCAAGCACTGTATTTGTGCGTCATAGCGTGTGGGGTGATTACGTCGTCGATGACGAACACACACGGCCCTGACTGGCATAACGCTTGCATAAATGTTATCAGTCTGCTTCGGCGCGTGTCGTCTGAACTCACATGGGACAGCTAAGGTGAAGTTCCTCGAACGGTTCTGGAACGGGTGCGGACATTGCCAGGGCGAGGCCGAGTGCCCGCTGCTGCAAGATGCCGCGCGTACCTATGCCTGCAACCCGTGGTTCACCGGCCGCACGCTGGTCGGCATCGCCGTCACAATCTTCCTGGTCCCGCTGGCCGCGGCGATCGCCGGTGCGTATCTGGCGCAGTGGCTGTGGTCCAGCGGCACGCCGGCCTCGGACAATCTATGGCAGTCGCTCGGCTTGCTAGGTGGGCTGGCGCTCGGGGTGGGGCTGGCAAAGCTGCTTGTTAATTTGTCGCGCGTTACGCGGCACTTGGTTACCGACGGAGATCGCGAATGATCGCGACCATCATGGAGCGTCTCAACGGTTTGAAGGCCTTCAAGCGAGGCATTCACCCGCCGCACCGCAAGTACACCCAGGCGCAACCAATCGAGATGTTCTTGCCCACGCGCGACCTGCTGCTGCCGCTCGTGCAGCACATCGGTGCTGCGTGCGAGCCGACGGTCAAGCCCAAGACCGAGGTTAAGTTTGGCGACAAGATCGCGGACGCCACCGCCTTCGTCACCGCCCCGATTCATGCCACCATCAACGGCACGACCGGGGCCTCAGCAGTGACGGCGATACCCGGTGGGCGACGCGTGCCTGCGATCCCGCTCAAGCCGGCGGCCGAAGGCGGACTTCTGCCCGACAACTTCCTTGCCAGCTTCCTCGATCGCAATTGGGGCGACGTCGAGCCCACGAAGTTCGACCCCGACGAGATCTGCAACAAGATCCGCGAGGGTGGCCTGGTCGGTCTCGGCGGTGCGACTTTCCCCACGCACATCAAGCTCAAACGCAACCCCAAGAAGCCGATCGACACACTGGTGCTCAACGGCTGCGAATGCGAGCCGTACCTGACGGCCGACCATCGCATGATGGTCGAGGTGCCCGAGGCGATCGTCGTTGGGATGCAACTCGCGGCCCACGCCGCCGGCGTCAAGAAGACCATCATCGCGATTGAAGCCAATAAGCCCGACGCGATCGAGGCTATGAAGAAAGCCATCGCCGGCCGACCGAACATGGAAATCGCCGTCTGCGCGACAAAGTACCCAATGGGCGGCGAACGCCAACTCATCGCCGCCGTCACCGGACGCACGGTGCCCAGTGCCCCGCGCGGCCTGCCGCTGGACGTGGGCGTGGTGGTGTGCAACGTCGCGACCGCGCACAGCATCGCCCGCGCCGTTGCCCGTGATCTGCCGCTGACGCACCGCGTCGTCACGGTCACCGGCCGCGGCGTCAACAAGCCCGGCAACTACCTCACGCCGATTGGCACCATGATCAGCGAATTGATCGA
>JAFGRR010000520.1 GCA_016935035.1 Phycisphaerae bacterium
GGTCGAGGCTGCGGGTAGTACTGACCTAGCTCCTCTGTCGAGTCCGGCAGCACAATGCCTTCGGTCATCGGATAGTCGTCGCATTGTCCTGGATTGTGATAGCCCCAGAAATGCAGCCACGGTCCCCCAGACTGCGAGTGAATGCGCCAATTGAGCGTCCCCTCGCACGTAGTCGTCACCTGCCACCAGTCAACATCCCCTTCGCTCTCCAGCTGATCCGTGTAGACCCCGTCGTCGCACAGGATGAGCCGGCCCTCGGGGCAGTCGGCCAAAGCGGACGCGGACAGAAGACTAAGACACGAAACCACCACCATGCTGAGGAGCACTTTCATGACGCCCTCCTTTCGATCTTTCGGAACGGCCTTGTGTGCACACGCGGCACACGATGGGCCACGCTGATTCAGCCATTGGACTTACTCGGGTTATGACTCCTGCTTCGCCCCATTGGCGTGAATTCTCCGTGGGCCGTCCCTCTTTGCGGCTCCCTCTCGGCCGACTATGGGGCATACTAACATGTACAACGCAGTCTTGCACGTGTTTGTGCGGAGTACGAAAGCTGAGTAACTCGCACAGTGCGCTGCCCGACGTAAGGTATTCACCTTAGGACCATGTCGTAGGTAGTCGCGCGGTGCGTGCGCGCGAGCAACCACTGAAACGTATTTCCATTGCGGCTCACGCGCGTTTTGCTTTCCGGCGCAACACTCTTGCGGAAGCCGCGCGCACTGGCCGATAGGACTTGCGGCGAATCGGGGGTGCGGAGGTCGTGCCCGGGGGGCACGGCCGACCGCGCCAGCACACGCAGAGGGTTTTTCTGTTCCATCATTCAACCACCGTTCACGGGGAGACATCCCATGCCCATCAAGTACGCTCTGTTTGCAAACCACATCACGTCCGACCCGAACGACTATGCCGCGACCGTGGAGATCAGCGACAGCGCCGACGGCAACGACCTCGTCCAGGACATCCTCAACCAGGGCTCGACCGTAACGGCGCCGGACATCCTGGCGGTCACCGCCGCGCTCAAGACGGCCTGTCAGCGGCGCATTGAGCAGGGCCAGCGGGTGAACTACTTCGGCATGATGGATTTCTTTCCGCGCATCAAGGGTGTGTTCAACGGCCCGACGGACGTTTTCGACCCCGCGCGCCACCACATCGACGTCGGCGCCAACCCCGGCAGCGAGCTGCGTGAAGTCGTGCGCAGCACCGCGACGGTCCTGAAGGTCGAGGCGCTCAAGCCCACGCCCAACCCGATCGAATACCGCGACGTCGCGACCGGCACGACCAACGACCAGGTCACGCCCGGCAACATCGGCCAGCTCTCCGGCAGCCGGCTGAAGTTCGACAGCTCCCACTCCGACGAGGGCATTTACTTTGTGGCCACGGCCGGCGGCGAGACCAAGGCATCCCTTCTGCAGAAGAACAAGCCCGCGCAACTGGTTTTCATGGTGCCGAATTCGCTGGCCGGCGGCACCTACCACATCGAGGTGCGGGCCCGCATGGCCACCGGCACGGTCGCCCGCGAGTTGCGCATCGGCCGCCTCGACGCGACCGTCATGGTCGGCCCCCCGCCGTAAACCACACAACCGCCGCTCACTTGGCTACTGATAATTGATACTCGGATCGCCAGTTGAGTTATCCACAATTCCGTCATCAAGTTGATGTCGGCAGCGCGCATCAACTTGGTGTTGGCGGCGCGCATCAAGTTGATGTTGACGCCGAGTAGGCAGCGTGTCGGGACCCGACATCGTGCGTGTCGAGTCCCGACACGCACGATGTACGATCCGTGCACCGGTGGGTGTCGAGTTCGGACCCGGTTGACGGGATTATTCGGACGTGGCGGGCCCGTGGCCGGGTAGCGGGGGAGGATCGGCCTCCAGGCCGGTCAGGGATCAGGGAACAGGGGTCAGGTGTGGGACCGGCCTCCGGCCGGTCGCTGCTGTCTCGGGGGCGCTGCCCCCAAACCCCCGGCTTCCTAGCCCCAGCCGGAGAGCAGCGACGGATGACCCTCGATAAAGGACGATGTGCGCGAAGATCACTAGTTCATCGCTGCGAGGCTGTTGAAGAAGCCGACAACTCCCCGCGACGCGGTCGGGGCTGTGCCAGCGGAGTCATCGGGCTCCACTCGGCGGCGGCTCAGGAGTTCTTCAGTGGCTCCGACGTCCCCAGAGTTCTCTGGCGGCTGCCTCGATACAGGGTGCGAAGAGATAGCCTCCAGCGGTCTCCCCTCCAGAAGTGTCACAGCGTTCACTCGAATGTCGTCGTACAGCGCGGACGCGCCTCAACCACGAGGTTGCATCAATCCTCGTCGTCTGCGTTCATCGTGACGATCGCGCTTGGCTGGCGGCCGACGAACTTCACGATCTGGCGTTCGCCAACGACGGACACGCGATTGCCCTGATGAAGAGACAACCACGGCTGCACACACTCGCGTGCGTCCAACATCGTGGGCGAGGATTCAGCGAACAGCAAGTGTGCGTTCTTGATCCCTCGCTGATACGGCGTCAACAATGGCGCCTCTAGCATGAGCTGCCTCCATTACAGATGTTCGCTGCAGCCTATCTCATACGAGACTGGTCGGCACGTCAAACCTCGGCAGATCATCTTTCGCGCAAATTCGGCTCGTGTCGCGCTGATAGCTATCCAGCAGCCACTTCATCTGATCGCTGCTCCAACCGCGTCTTGGCCGTCTCGTAGACTGCGTAGGCACCATTCTCCGTTCGCGCCAAGACCATGTCAATGACGGCGGACAGTGCGGCTACGTAGGGGGTGATGACAGGATCGCACAGGAGTCTATCGACATCCCCCGTGAAGTCGCCACAGTCAACCCGTACGAGCCCGTACCAGCGAGCAGGCTGCGGACTGTCCTCGCAATCGAGGTAGTACGGAACGGGAATCAGCAAAGACTGTGAATCGCTGCCATCCGGTCCTGACAACTTGGCCATGCACAACGCGTGTTGAGCGCGATCGAATCGCCCAAACTGACCGCCGGTAAGATCAAGCGGTTGGCTCAGCAGATGGGTCTTATTCTGACAGTTCCTCTGACAGACCACCGGGTAACCGGTCCCGTCACCCTGTTCGGGAGAAAACGCGTAGTAGGTAGCTCCCGTCGCCTCGATGCACTTCAGCCCGTCGACTAGGGACGTGATGATGCTACGGATCTGTTTGATCGTAGCCTGAGCGGTGTTGGCCGGAAGCCGCTCGTCGTCGTGCATGCAGCGTTGCGCGATCGTTTGGACGAATCCCAGCGTCTCGCTCAATACTTCCCTTTGATGCCGAAGACGGCTCATCTTCTTCTTCTGGCCCTGCGCCTGTGCCTCGGCTCTCTGCACCTCGGTCCGCAGAGAGTCACACTTCGTTTGCATCTTCTCGATCGCTAGCGCGTGTTTGGTCAGGAACTGCAAATCCGACTCGATTTCCGCCGGTTTTAGGGTGCCTCGTTCGATGAACCAGTGCCTCAAGCGGGCGCGCAAAGCGCGAACGTCTTCCCGCGACACGCCTCCAGCCTCCGCACATCTAACGAAAGCAATCACGAACACGTGGCGGCGGTACACCCAGTAGAGAATCACAGTTAGAACGAGCGTGATGAGATACGCAAGAGTGCAGGAAACGTACGCGGTTGCACTCGCGTCGGCACGAACCTGACTCATGTACGTTGCGATCAAACCCGGCCCCACGCCACATAGCACCCACATTACGCCGGTCCCGGCCAGGGCAGCGTGAAACGGCCTATCGCTGCGATTGAGGACTCTGGCAATCTCGGCGAACCGTTTCCCGCTGAGCTTGATTTCCTTGCGCCACAGAGGACGAATGACATCTTCGAACCGGTTTTCGTCCGCCCTCCGGCGCAGACGGTGCAGCATGAAATTGACCCAGAGCACGGCAACAATCGGCCCAGAGGCCAAACCCAGGCCAATAGGTAGACAATCTTCATACGCCATCGATTCGCCTCCGCAGACGTGCCCTGATGAGGACGCGGTGCCCTGGAAGCTCTGGCACCGCGCCACCCATGAGTAAATCTACGCCGTTCTTCATCTGAGTCAATGCCTTTTCCTTACCGTGTCTGAGATATGCGTAAGGAAATTCCCTAGCGGCGTCTCACGTTCCATGGGCAGCACGTTTAACACGCACAGCGGCTCCACGGCGCTAATGAGCTGGGAGCGATCCCGGAGCGATTCGGTAATGAACCTGGTTGTCCGCGTCAACGCGTCGTGCCACTGTTGGGTCCGTAGCGGCGGGAAGTGCAACGGCGGGGCTCTGTAGCCGCCGTCGAAGGCCACGTCGTTA
>JAFGRR010000521.1 GCA_016935035.1 Phycisphaerae bacterium
AGACTCAGGCCGACCAGGGCGTCGATCACGTTATTGATCGCATGGCCGGCTTCGTCGGCGAGTTGATCAAGCTCGGCAAGGTGCGCAAGGCAAGCGTCGCCGGCGTCGGCGTCGGAGCACCCGGCCCAATGTCGCACAGCGCCGGAATCATCATCGGCGCCCCCAACTTGCCCGGCTGGAAGAACGTGCCACTGCGTGACCGCCTGCGCGACGCCACTGGCTTGCCCACCACCCTCGAAAACGACGCCAACGCGGCCGCGTTCGGCGAGTTCAGCGCCGGCGCTGGCAAGGACGTCCGGTCACTCGTGATGCTCACACTGGGCACCGGCGTCGGCGGTGGCGTGGTGATGGACGGCCAATTGTGGCGCGGACACTTCGACAACGCGGGCGAGATCGGCCACACCATCATCGTGCCGCGCGGCCGCCCCTGCCCCTGCGGCCAGAGCGGCTGCCTCGAACGCTACGCCTCGGCCAACGCCGTCGGCGAACGACTGGTCGAAGCCGTCAAGAGCGGCGAACCGTCGTCACTGAAACCGCGCATCGCCGCCGGCGAGAGCATAACGTCCCGCGATGTGCTCGAAGCGATGAACGCCGGCGATGCCCTGGCCCTGCAAACCTGGGACGAGGCCTGCTTCTATCTCGCACTGGCGTGCGTCAACGTGCAGCACTGCTTCAACCCAGAACTCATCGTGCTTGCCGGCGGGCTCATCAACGCCGGCGACAAGCTGCTCGACCCCGTGCGGCAGCACTTCGAGAGCCTGCACTGGCACGTGGCCGACGATGCCCCGGAAATCGTCTTCGCCACGCTCGGTACCGACGCGGGCACGATCGGCGCGGCGATGCTGGCCCAGCACGAGGCCCAGTAGGAAACCCCAATGTAGCGTCGGCCCCCTGCGGCCGACGTAGGTTGTCAATGCCCCTCGCCGTTTCTACGTCGGCCGCAGGGGGCCGACGCTACGAACTCGAGCGTGACACAGTGCTAGCCCCATCTCGCCTGTCGATACACAAACAAAACACCCAGCGTTGAATCTACCAACTACTGCCGGTGCGCACCGACTTCCGGCGCATCCGGCTGGGCGTCGGGGCCGAAGTAGCGCAGCGTTACGAACGGCTCGCCCTCGGCCGAGGCCTCGAACGTCACGCCCTCGGCGGCGCGCGGCGCGGTGATGAAGAACTCGTCGGCGGTCATCTCGCCGTAGCGAATGCTGATCGGCGCCTCGGCGTACAGCCCGTTGATCTTGCCGCGACCCTGCGTAACTACCAGGCCGCACGCGCCGGCGTCCTTGATCGTCACCGAGCGGCCCGGCTCAACAGTCAGCTCCTTGGCCGAGAACTTCTGCTCGCCCTTGATGCGGCCGTAGACGACCCAGCGATCGACATAGCCCGCACTCGCCGTGTCAGCGACGGGAATCGGCTCCAGGTAGTGGTTGCGCTTGAAGTCCGGATCGACGTTCGCCTCCCAGTCTAGCATGCCGACGATGTAGTCGAGATCCTGATGCTTGTCGGCGGGCACGTCCTTGACGAGCAGGTCCCACGATACGACGCGGTCCTCGATGATCGACTGGAACAGCGCCAGCACGTCCGACGCCCATTGCGGCTCGAACGTCACCAGGGAACCCGGTGCGTGCAGAATGCCCGTGCCGATCAGCCAGCCGGTGCCCGGCTTCAGCCGATACGCGCTCGTCAGGTCGAGAATGCCATTGTCGCCCTGGTGCCAGCGCTCGAGGCAGCGCCGCACATCCTCGCGCGTCGTGCCCGGTGCCAGACCGAGGAACGTGTACGGAAAGTTGTTGAACGTCTTATTGAGCTGTGGCGGGAAGTAATACGCCTCGGGCTTGGGTTCGCGGCCGACGTTGCGGGCGTGCTCCTCGCTCTGGTGCATGTGGTGCGGGATCATGCCCATGTTGTCGAAGAACTTGCCGAAGATCGGCCACTTGGCATAGCGCTCCCAGATCGGCTTGCCGACGACCTCGGCACCCAGTGCCGCGACCGCGTCGGCCAGACGCACGCGCTTGCCATCGTGGACGACGAAGCTATGCCCCTCGTCCGGCGACGCGCCCGGATTGTCGGCGGGAATGCACGACGAAAGCCAGCGTTCGTCGATGCCGCCGCGCTGCGTGCCCAGCGCGTAGAGATCCTGCTCGGCCAATTTGAGTCGGCGGCCGGGATGCAGAAACGTGCGCGGCACCCAGTTCGGCGCCAGCCGAAAGATGCCCTGGTTCTGTTCCACCGCCGCCCGCGCCACCTTGCCCGCGTCACTGCTCATGTTCTGGCTCCTGCATTTCACGGTTCATTGCCGACATGCGATTGTACTACGCGCACCCAGGCACGAGAACAGAGCCCGCAAACAGAGCCCGAGTGGAAGCGAGGGGCATATTGGGGAACGGACGGAGGGACAAACGGAACGACAAAGACCCGCCCACTACCAGACAATCTCAGATCCGTGACGGGTGTCATGGGCAGGCCCGCCAAAGGTGGGTTTGCCCGTGCCGCAGTTGACAGCTCACGGGCAAGTCTGCGACCTGCCCATGGCACCCAGCCCGTGCCCCGGCCCCCCATCACCGGACGGCCGCGGATCGACTATCCGGCTGGTTCGCATCGGCGGCACGTCACTTGCCGTCTTCTTTCGGTACGGGTGCGGGTTTGGCGAATACCTGGACGGCGTAATAGCGGCCGGTCTTGCGGCTGCGCGCGACGCCGACGCCGATCTGCGTGTAGTCGCGGCCGAGCATGTTGTTGCGGTGGCCGGGAGAATCCTGCCACTGCTTGACGAAACGGCCGGCCAGACGGCTGTCCGTCTCCGTCCCGCTGGTCGCAAACCACGCCAGGTTCTCGCCCACGAGCAGCGGTTCGTAGCCTTGGGCACGCACGCGGTCGGACGGCTCATGCCCGTCGGCGTTGTGCGCCATGTTGTCGTGCTCGGCGATGTACGTAGCGAACTCGCGCGCCGCGGCCGTCAGGCGGTCATCGGTCGCCAGCACGCCGCGGTCGTTCTTCTTGCGATAGGTGTTGGTGTAGCCGACGATGCGGCTCTCGATTTCGGCGTGCGGCGCAGGTTGTGTGGTCGGTTGAGAGCTTGGAATTCGCCCGCCACCCAACACCAATGACGCAAGTGCCAGACTGAGCACGGCCAACGAACGCGATCGCCCGACCATCGAATCACTCCTTGTGGACCGGGGCCCGCGTCTACAGCGTCGTCGTCTTCAGCAGCCCCTGACTGTCATACGCCCGCCAGTCGGCCTGGCCGAAGCGTCTCTCGCCGGCGCCGATGCGGGCGGCGATCTTACGTTCGGCCAGTTCCAGACACTTCAATCGTGTCGGGTCGCGTCCCAGCGTCTTTTCATAGCACCACGCGTCGCAGGCCACCGGATCGACTGACGCGATGATTGCCGGCCGGCTGAGTTCGCCGCCGGGCTTGACGTCCGTGACGCGTCCGCCGGTCGGGCCATTGCGCATCATGACGCGTGTGGCGTCGCCGATGATCAGCGTCGCGCTCATCATCATGCCGAGATCGCTGACGGTGTCGTGAATGGCCTGGTGCAACTGGTTACGCCGTCCGCCGAGCAGACCGTACCAGTTCTTCATCGACATCGTCGCGCTGGAGAGGCTGTGGTCCTTGATCGGAGCAACGCCGATGACCTTAGTCGCCTCGGCAAACGGCGCGTACATGATCGGCCAGGTGTCAAACGCCTCATTAGCTGCACGATCGGCCTTGCCGTCGCGAATGGCAACCTCCTCGAAACGGTCCGCCGTCGGCTGGATCAGCTCGGCGTCCTCTTCCTTGGCAACCGCGCCGAGCTTCGTCTTGGCGAACGTTGCCTCCGCCGCATCGACCGGGTTGTCGGTCACGATGATGCGGCTGGCGCCGGCCTCGCGGCACAGCCGGATCAGCCAGCGCTCGACCTCGGGGTTGGTGCTGGCCCCCAGGTGCGGTGGCCGGCTGAAGCCGGCGTTCGGCTTGATGACCACCACGTCGCCCTTCTTGACGAAGCGGCGAATGCCAAGCTCGGGATCGAGGCCACCCAACGCTGCCTTGAGCATCTGCTCGACCTGGTCGTCACCGCCGATGGCCACGCTGAGACGCGGATTGGTCTGCGGAAAGTCAACGTCGGCGAAGAAGTTTCTGAAGCGCTTCACAGCCCTTGACTCACGCAGGCCGGCATCGCCACACGCATCATGCAGC
>JAFGRR010000522.1 GCA_016935035.1 Phycisphaerae bacterium
CCAATGACACCGTGAACAGCCCGCCGGACGACTGGGTCTGGAATGGCGTCGATTGGCAGGCCCAGGCCACGGTTCAGAACTCCTCGTGCGTCACTCCGGCACCGCAGCCGGAGTTTGTCCACGTGGCCTGCGAGGACGAGGGTGGCGGCATCTACCGGCATGACTACAAGTTGACGAACTATGGCGGAAGCGTCGTGCTCTACAACGTCGATACCGACTATGAGTACCGCTATGGCTGGATCGAGGTGATCAGCCCGACGGGGTGGCAGCATGATCCGGTCTTCATGCCCGGACCAATGTCGCGCTGGGTGACGACCTCATCGGGATGCGACGTCGGCTCGGAGATGCTCGGGTTCAGCATCCGGGCGGGCACGCCGGACCTGTACTGGGGCGGCGTGTATCTGACGGACGTCAACGACGTGGTCGTTGCCGAGGGCATCACGCAGTGGCCGGCACCGACCGGGCCCCTGTTTATTCACACCGGCACCGATGATCTGGGCAATGGTACCTATCGGCATGACTACAAGCTGAGCAACCTGGCCGGGGATGTCGAGTTGCACGACGTGGATGTTGACTATGAGTACCGCTATGGCTGGATCGAGGTCGATTCCCCGAATGGGACGACCTTCTACCACGGCCCCATGTCGCGCTGGTTCACGGACCAGGCATCGTGGAAGACCGGCACTGAGTATGGCGGCTTTTCGATCTATGCAGGGACGCCGGACGTGTACTATGGTGGCGCGTACCTGACCGATCTGGATCACGCCGTTGTTGCCCAGTGCAACACGCTGTGGCCGGAGGCCGATCCCGGGCCGGTGCTGAGGTATGACGGCTGTGTCGAGGAATCGCCGGGCGTTTGGCTGCACAATTACACACTTAGCAACACGGAGGGGGCAGAGCCGGTGTATGACATCGACTGTGAGATCGACTACCGCAATGCCTGGTTTGAGGTCGGGGCGCCCAACGGCTGGGCGGTGCAGTACATAGGCGTGACCACGCTTCTCTGGCAGACGGACGATGCGCCGTGCAACGTCGGCGCGGAACTCGGCGGGTTCTACATCCGGGCCGGCACGCCGGAGTTGACCTGGGGCGGCTTGATGTTCACCGGCGATGGCCACGTGGAGATCGCGCAGGGCACTACGTCCTGGCCACGGCCGCTCGGCGACATGGACTGCGACGGCCGGGCCGACGTTTTCGACATTGGCGCGTTCGTTTTGGCCCTGACCAATGCGCAGGACTACCCGATCCAGTATCCCGACTGCGACATCAATCTTGCCGACTGCAATATGGACGGCGCTGTGGACATCTTCGACATCGACGCGTTTGTGGCCGTCCTGGTAGGCGACTAGCAAAATGAAGGGACGCAGGGACACAGGGACGTAGGGAACGACAAAGACCGGCGAACAGCTGGCGGCGCTAGAACGGAGCCCGAGCGGCGGCAACGGCGCATGTTGTTGCCAATGTCGAATGGCGAATAGCGAATGGCGAATCGGGCATACGAAGACCGGCGCGGGGGGCCATCAGCAATGAGCCGGCGAACGGGAGACATGCCCGCGCTTAACGCTTGGGCACCCAACATAGAACCAATGGCGAACCGGAGCGACCACCGGACACAGTCTTTGTCGCTCCCTTAGTCCCTTAGTCCCTTAGTCCCAATTCAATATGCCCCTCGCTTCCACTCGGGCTCTGATGGTGTAGCGGCAAGCGTGCTTGTTCTGTTTCCGCATTCCAAAACTCGCCTGGTGTTGTAGCAGCCGTCTCTGGCTGGGTGTGGTAGACTGTTTATAGACGTATGTCGCGCGGACACGGCGGGTACGCTGCCGAAATGCCGGCGCTGGCGATCTTGGGAGGAACGTCGTGAGCGTGCTCAACGGACCGACCGGCGGCGTGGACGATGGCGGCGATGATGACTGGACGCCGGCGATTGGGCTGCGCCGCGGCGCCATCGGCGGGCTGATCGGCGCAACCATCCTTACCTTCGCATTCATCGGACTTCAAATCATCTTGCCGCCGCTCTTCATACCGGTCTGGCTGCTCGTGGCCTACGGCTTCCTGACCGGCTGGATTCTCCTCGGCGTAATCGAACGCGCCGCCGGGATGCAGATGTGGCCCCTGACCGTCCTGACCCTCGTCCTCGTCCCCGTGATCTGGTGGATAGAGTGCACGACCTGGACCTCATGGTACGTCGTCTCTCCCGGCGGCGCGACAGCTGGAATACTGGCGTTCTGGCTCTGGCCCACCACCCTCGGCGGCGCCTTCGGCATAGCCCTGGGTCACTACGGCGCCAGCGCTGCCGACATCGGCGATCTTGTAATGCACAACCCCTGGAACTGGGGCGACCGAGGCTGACCAGAGCCGCCCGTACGCCGCAGTGTCACCTTGAGCCCAGTGTTGGCGGCAGTCGGCGGTAGGGCGGTACCGATGTCCGCATGCTTCCTGCGATGCCGCTTGCCCTCACCCGGACCAGCGAATACAAAACCCCGATGCAAATACGCCCGTCCTCCCAAGCCGATCTTCCGCACGTCCTCCATGTCGAGCGCACCGCCTTCGGTTATGACAAGGAGGCCGAGCTTGTGCGGCAGTTGCTCGCCGACGCGACCGCCACACCGCTGATCTCGCTACTGGCCTACGACAACGAGCAGCCCGTGGGGCACATCCTCTTCACGCGGGCGCGCCTGATGCCGGACGAGGCGGCGGAGATCTCCTTGTTGGCGCCGCTGGCAGTCGTGCCGCAGGCCCAGAGGCAGGGCGTCGGCGGCCAGCTCATCAAACGCGGTCTGGAGGTTCTGACAGACGCCGGCGTCGATCTGGTGTTCGTCCTGGGGCATCCGGGCTACTACCCGCGTCACGGGTTTGAGCCCGCCGGCCGCCACGGCTTCGCTGCTCCGTATCCGATTCCCGAGGAGCACGCCGACGCGTGGATGGTTCAGGCGTTGCGATCGGGCGTCATCGGGCGCGTGCGTGGAACGGTCATGTGTGCCGACGCCCTGAACAGGCCGGAGCATTGGCGCGAGTGAAGGTGGGCCGGCGCGGTGCGGTGGCGGGCGCGCAACTCTGAGTTGTCCGACATCCTACGGCCGCCACGGGGGGCCGCCGCTACCCTATGGCCAGCGTCACAATCTGGAACGGCCGCATGTTGAGCGTTGTCTCCTGGCCCTCGTGCCGCATCTCCACGTCGGCTGTGGGGCGTTCCAGCAGGTCGGCCGCCTCGACACGTGTCGCGGGAATGCGCCAGCTAAGTGTCACTTCCCCGCGGCCGCCGTTGACTTCCACCAGCCGCACGATCAGTCGCCCGTCGTCCTCAGCCCACTTGATCGCCGCCACAACCACGTCGGCCGCGCCGGCCGTCGAGATCTGCACTGGCGACCAAGAGTCGCGCAGCGTGCCGCTCTGATTCGCCGACAGAGCCTGTGCCATCAGCCCCGCGTTGAGCGTTTCCGCCTCATGCACGACGCACGCCGCACGCCAATCGCCGTCATGCACCATCAGGCTGTACGTGAATTCATGCTCGCCGCGGTCCGCCTGCGGATCGGGATACGTCGTCGCCCGCAGCAGCGACAGCCCCATCACGTTGTCCAGGCACGAATGCCCATACTTGCAGTCATCCAGCAGCGCCACGCCGAACCCCGGCTCCGACAGGTCCATCCAGCCGTGGGCGCAGACCTCGAACTTGGCCCGATCCCACGGCGTATTGCGATGTGTCGCCCGCTCGATGTGCCCGAACTGAATCCCATACGTCGCCTGCCGGCTGCGCACGTCCACCGGAAACAGTGTCCGCAGCAGCTGCCGTTCCTCGTGCCAATCGACGTGCGTCTGAATGTCCACGCGCCGTGCCCCGGCGGTCAGTGCGTAACGCTGTGTGATCCGGCTGGCCTGCCCCAACGCCCGCGTGCACTCGATAACCGCCCGCAGCGGCCCACTCTCAACA
>JAFGRR010000523.1 GCA_016935035.1 Phycisphaerae bacterium
GGCCTGTCCGTTGTGCCGAGGCTTGCGCCTGACAGCGACTGCGCAGGTCGCGAATACCTCGCGCCGAGTGTATCGAAACCACGATGTCTCGGACAACCAGAATGTTGCTGGGGGCGCGCGTAACGTCCCGCTTTATCGGCGTCCGCCCGCGCGCCGCGGGACTCGGCATCCGAAGTTGTGAATCCGCTCATCCTCCGTGATTGGGTTTCCGATACAACATTGGTCGGAGACAGGTTACATCAAGACGAAATACAGAAGGCCGGCGGGATGGCATGGGTCGATGTGGCCCACGGGGCCACGTGCGTCATTGTTCTGTTGGGGCGAGCCTTGAAAACCGTGCCCGCCTGCGTTGTGCCACGCTGATACGCCGGCGGGAAAAACGAACATCTGGGTCACTATTGAGCGGGTGCTGACGTGACAGAGGCAGGTAACGACGGCGTTGGGAACACGTCAACCACTTGCGGCCTGACAGGGGTGGCGACCAGGCAATCAATCACCGAACAACTGGCCCGGCGACTGGCCGACGGTCCGGAGACCGGCGAACGGACGGCGGCCCTCTTCATGGTCGTCGATCAATTCGACGAGTTTGTCACCGCCTACGGGCAGCAGGCCGGAGACATCATCCTCAAACTGGTCGCACGCACGCTGGCCACGAGGATGGAACCCGAGGACATGCTCGGACGCTGGGACGGTCACGAGTTCGTGGCGCTGCTCTCACAGGCCAAGCCCGCCGAGGCCAGCGCCCTGGCCGACAAGCTGCGTGTTCTGGTCGAGCGGTCCAGCCGCCAGATCAGCAACGGCAAAGTCGCCGCCACGCTGACGATCGGCGTATGCGTGGCGCGCCCCAACGACACCGTCGATTCAATCGCCGCCCGCGTGGAAAACTGCCTACACGCGCACGAGGGCGAGTGGCGCAACCGGGTGATGACGATCAACTAGAGCGCAGTCGGTCACGCTGTTTGCATCTCATACGCGTGGCACAGGCGCATCGCCAGTGGGCTCAACCGAGCAGTTTTCAGTAAGCACCATGAATCATTCGCTCGCGAAGGGGGGCAGGATTCGCGACAGTCCCCTGCTCGGTCGGCAGGTGAGCCGGCAAAGTCTTGCACGAAAAGATGACCGCTGCCGGGCTCGCGCGAAGCGCCAGGTTCTCGGCGCGACGGCGGAGCGGTCCGCGATGAACACCCGGAGAAACAGAGAGATTGCACGCACGGCACCCACAGTCACGCCTTAGTTCGTGATCTGTCAGGTAGCATAATAGAGTAGGCGGGTCCAACTTGGCGAGGCGCGTAAGTCCTTGCATCGCAACGAGTACGGATCTCTCTTCGGCCACATCACCCGCCGCGCCGCGATCCCGGAACAATTGGGCGTTTGTAGTTGCGAGCGGCGTAGCCGGTGTGCTACCATGAAAGCGCAGGCGCTGCGGAAACCCCTGCCGGACTCCACATGTCTGGTGTCCGTCCAAGCAGACCACGTGACACGGGGGGAGGCATCGGCAATTCACTGTGCGCATGCCGACGCACCGATTTCGGGAGATTCATCTGCTCACATGTTATGGTTGGGAGGAAGCTTTATGAAACGCAAACTACTACTGTTGGTCGTCGCGGCGGTCTGTGTGACCGTGCCGGCGGCCTGGGCAACATCGTACGCTTCTGGTGTGACGGACACGGGTGGCGGCACCTATTCCTTCGTCCTCAATGAAGATGCGGCTAATGTCAAGATCAGCCGCGTTGGCGACACAACGTTGAATCTCGGCGCACTTAGTGCCGGGACTCACACTTTCAGCGTCGGGGCCGGCAGCGGCTTCGATATCCAGGTCGCCAGTTCATCGGTGGCTGGCTGGCACCAGATCAGTACTGACGGTATGTCTACCAGCTACTACAGCCCTCGGGGTGTCTCGGTTAACAAGAACCCCTGGAGCCAGAACTTCGGCAGTGTCTATGTGACGAACGCGAGCGCAGGAACGACGGGCGCATTTGGCCACTCCTGTATTGATGGCTTGTACCGACTCGACGCCGCCATGAACGAAACCGCCTCTGGGACCGGAGGCGTGGATTGGACTGGCGCTTCGAACCCGTATAAGTGCACGGTTGGGCCTGACGATCACCTGTACGTGTGCGACTTCACCAACGACCGGCTGTATGAGCTGGACAGCGCGCTGACCACCAACGTCCAGTTGATTCGCGACGACAACAAGCTCGCAGGGCAATACGTCTCGTCGGTGTACGTCGAGGGCACGCAAGCCGGTGGTGACCGCGTTGTCTACACCACGTCTTCCAACTACCCGACTCTGGGTGCGTTTGCCTACAACCTCGGCGGGCGGGCGGCTCTTGATGCGAACGAGACTGGCCAGGTCTTCCTGAGCCCGGATGCGTACACGTACTACCCGTACGACCTGACGCGTGATTCTAACGGCGACTGGTATACCGCTCAGTATCGCTGGGGCGATAACCAAGCCCACAACGTCCGCAAGTTTGACGGCAGCGGCACTTGGCCGCTTGGCGACGACGCCGCGGAGGTGCTGTGGGAAACGGCCGACATGGTCGGTGGTGTCTTCTGTCTTGACGTCTTCGAGGAGGCCGGACTGGTTGCCGCCGGGTTCTACGACGGCGAGAGCCTCGCAAACGGCGAGGTCCACCTGTTCGACATGGCTACGGGTGCCTACGTCGGCATGTTCGACTCGGGTATGAGCCGCATGCGCGACCTGTCTTTCGATGCGGCCGGCAACATCTACATGGTCGACAACTACTCGGAACTCCTGCGGGTCTTCTCGCCCGGCGGCGACTGGATCGCCACCACTGGCTCCGATGGCACGTTCACCGTCGTGCCTGAGCCGACGACGCTCGTGCTGCTTACTCTGGGCGGACTGGCGCTGCTGCGCCGCCGCTAGCGAGCCGTTAATCTGAAACCTGTATCGGCGAGGCTGACCACTTGGTTGGCCTCGCCTTTTTTCTGCTTGTCGCCCGCCGGGCAACCTGGAATCGAGGGTATGAACGCCGCTTGAGCAATGCAGAGCCTGTCCTCACCCCTCAGACTCTCCCCCCCTTTGATCTTCCTCGCGATGCCCGTCCGGTCACGCCCTGTTAAGCAGCGTGATTAGTACCTGGGAGTCGTGTCAGTCTCCAAAGTGTTGGACAGAGGGGGCTTGCCGACCGCTGCGTGCCTTGCCTGCCACTCCCAGACACCAGCAGTCTTGAATGAGGATGCAGGGACTCGAACCCTGGACCCACGGCTTAAAAGGCCGTTGCTCTACCGACACATCTCGTTGACACATCAGTCGTTACGACGAGCGGGATTCTGGCTCCCCGTCTGGCTCCCCGTTCCGCGTGCAGGATCCCACCCATTCCCCACGTCACGACACGTCACTGTGACCATCGCCGGTGTGTCTGCAACTCGCATCGAACGGTCGCCTCCTTACGACTGACGACGAGTCGGTCTGACCATCCCCGACCACGTTCGCGAATCCCAACTAAGTCACTCGATTTTGAGAACACACCCCTGAGTGGATGAACGTCCGGCCGGCCCTCCAGTGTCGGCGGTGCGATGGTCGCACTGCCAAGTCACTTCACTGGAGGTCGACCAATGGCAACCGTGCAACAGACAGACAGCACCGAGTGTGTCCTCGCTGGGATGCTCGCCGAGAACACGGGCACCCACTTCCTGGATTCTGGGGGAACGCCGAAGTTCGATGATGATGGCCAGTACGTTGGCAGCGAACATGGCTACGGCAGGCAGTGGGAACGGAACAGGGGGCGGAACTTCGAGGGGGAACCAGCCACCGTTGTGAACTTCAGGTACGGCATCGAAGTCACGCACCACGTCTATCACTGGCTCAAGGACCGCATCGAGTATGACGCGGAACTGCAGGAGCGATTCGAGCAGTTCTGTGAGGAGGTTGATCCAGAGCACGACCGGTACTGGCTCGACTTGATGGAGAGCTTTCCCGAGTGGCTGCGGGATCAGGGCCATGAAGTGACCGGCCTGTATGGTGATGGTGATCCATTCACGCAGAACACGTACAACGGCGAGGACTTGCTCAGTCAGGTCCTGCAGTTCCTGTATCTGGAGATGGATGGCGACGCCTACGTGCTGCTGCAGATCCATGGCGGGTGTGATGTGCGGGGCGGCTACACGGCCCCCAAGGCATTCAGGGTCATGGATGATGGAGCGACCTTGCTCTGTAACGCCGATGGGCAGATCTATTGCGATCCGGCAGCGACAGATGCCCCCGGTCAGCTGGCTCTCAATGGTGAGCCTGTTCCGCCTCCTCAGTCCCATTCCTGGATGACGGACGACGCCTATCACTGGTACGCCGATGGGGCGTGTGGCTACGGGGCGGGCACGCAGCTTGAGCAATACGACCGCAAGGAGATTGAGACTCCCGATGACTGGGAGCCGGGCTTCCTGTGCGTCGATGCGGACGGCAACGGCTACTGCTGAGCTACGTCTGTTACGTTATGGAGGAGTGCCAGGCGCCGGATGTGCCAGTGACCAGAAGCCAGCTTTATGATCGTGTTGTTGATCAGCTGTTGGGCCGCCACATACGTAGGCGACCACGCTACCCGTTCGATGGCGATATGGACCTCGCAGCTAAGCGCACGATTCTCGAACGCATTGCTCTCGCTCTGTTGCTACCCAACGACCGCTCCCGGGTGTTCACTGAATATGACCTAAGCGAGCAGCTCAATCTTGCTGTTCAGGCTGCGCGGTATGGAAACGCGACCGCGCCGTGGGCGACAGCTCTGCGCGAGGATCTCCTGCAGAACAGTGGTCTTCTTCGCGGACACTGCGAGCGGGGCTTCTTCTTCGTCCACCCGACGCTTCAGGACTTTCTCGCGGCGTCCGCGCTTGCTCGACGTATTAATGCGTCACCAGGCGGCTAGGATAGGCTGTGGCGCCGAGATGCCGCCAAACGTAGAAGCCCTCGCTCCAATCCTCCACGCCCGCCCTCACCTTCAGCTTCCGCCAGGCCTGCGCCACGCTATCCGCCCGTTTGAATGGGGTCTTCGCGGGGCCTCTCGTGCTGGTGCCATTAACCATCTCGTCCTTCGTTTTGGCCGTTACCCACACGAGCGGCCTGCCCGTCCGCGTGACGAAGAGAAGGTCATCCGGTTCTCTCGGGGTTTCCTTCAGGTACTGGCGAATATGTCGCCAAACCAACGGCCTCATCACTCCGTAGCGAGGCAAGCCTGTCTTGCCCCGGCTCATGTCGTAGCTATCGGCGTCGAAGTGGACGGCGCGGGTACGCGCGAGGTCGTCGTTGCCGAAGCCCAGGCCGAGTCCCATCCAGATCCACAGTCTCTCCCGGAGCGTCGCAGCTTTCAGGATTGCCTGGATCATCTCGACCGTCGGAATGCTCCGCGTCTTCCGGCGTTCGGTGCCGCCGAAGCTCCTGACGTCGTCCGGGCCGAACGGCAACCGGACGCCGAAGGGTGCCCGTTTCCCAAAGCGTGCGATCTCCCAGAAACGCTGACGGTGCTTGTTGACTTGTGAGTCCCCGAGGCGGGTCGAAAAGGACAGCATCATGGACTCGTAGTCCGTCGCGGACACAAGCTGGTCGAAAGGCGTGCGACCGAGCCGGGGGCCGTACCGCTCCTTGAACCACCGCAGGATGCTGATTACCTGCCGACGATTGTCGTCGAAGACCCGCAGGCTGATGGTGCCTCTAGCCCGGCGGCCGCCCTCCGGCCGCACCCGCCGCTTTTCGTGCTGGATGTAGGCTTTGGCGATTGCCGGGAGGCTCTGGCTGATGTTCCCCTTGCTCACGTCGGCGTTGGCTGCGATAATGACAGCCGATTGGTCGTAGTTCTCGACGATCCACCGATGGTAGGCCAGTTCGGATTCGGTGCGGTCGGTCGAGAACCGCTTTCGCCTCGGCTCGCCGCCGGAATCCCGGTAGGATGCGTAGTACCGGCCCGTGCCAGGCTCAGGCTTCTTGGAGAGACGTGGAATGCGCCGTTTCCGTGGTCGCCCTTGTTCGTTTATCCCAGCCATGGTACCGGTGCGTCTGGCAACTGGCAACATTTCGGTCAAGAATGGCCGATTTGGGACGATTTATGGCAACAATGCAAGAGACGAGAGCGACCATAAGTCGTTTTTAATAAACTACTTGCGGGCGTAATTCAGTGGTAGAATGCCAGCTTCCCAAGCTGGACGTCGTGGGTTCGAATCCCATCGCCCGCTTTTCTTCCCCTTCTCGCGCCGCGTTGCTTCGCGTCGCTTTGTTCCTGCACTGACAATGAGTTACGCGAGCCGCATAGCGCCGCCGGCGCGCTTGCTTCGCCGACCGCTTGAGCGTTGAATCGCGCTGATTCGCGCTGCAACTGTCGGGGAAATAGGCGGGGGGACATTTCCCTAACACCGGAAGCCGCGGTCGCATCGTCCGTGCCCGTGGCGCTCTGCGCCTGCCGCTCGGGCTTGCCGTCCAGGGGCAACGCCGGAAGCCGGTCCAGCGCCCCGCGCAAGTCGATGAGCTTCGCATCGGCGTAGTGCTCATCCGTGACGCTTTCGGCCGCGTGTCGCATCAGGATACGCCGCGTCGTCAGGGGGACGCCCGCGGCTGCCAGAAGCGAATTGAACGTGGTGCGGAATGCGTGCATGTCGAAGGTGCGGCCGCGTTCGTCGCGCTTGTCGATCTTCCAGGACGGCTTCCCCTTGCGGTCTTTCCCGCGGACCCGTTCGGCCAACCCCGCCGCCACAAGGTCCAGGTCCAGGACGCGCAGAACGTCGCTCGAAACCGCCAGCAGCGGCGTATCCGCCGACAAGCGGGCGGGGACGGGCTGCCGCTCGCGGATCGCGTCGCGCTGGGCATCCTGCAAACGGTCGGCAAGATGCTGCGCCAGGTCCGCGGCAAGGTCGGCCCGCAGCGGGATATCCGCGCCGCGGCGGGCCTTCTCATTCTCGGGGGCCAACGCCGCCGTCGGCTCGTGGCCGTCCACGTCCACCACGCCGACCGTCAGGGACCGCAGTTCGTTCAACCGCAGCCCCGTCAGGACCAGCGCCTTGTACGTCAACGCGCGGTGCCGTCCGAGTGCTTCAAGCTGTGCGACCAGCTCGGGCTTTTCCTTCAATCGCTCGCGGGCCTTCGCCTCACACTTCGCGATGTTCTCAGGCGTCACCGCCTCATACGTCCAGGACGCACGCTTCTTCGGCTCGCCTTCCTTCTGCGGCACTTTGACGGGCGGGCGGCCGTACTCGGCCAGCGGCCGCCGGCGTGCGGCGTCGATGAGCCGGCGCAGTTCGTCAACGGCGAGTGCCCGACGATGCCGCCGGCGGTCCGCACGTTCATTCGCACGGCCGAGCCGGGTAAAGGGGTTCGCCACAAGCCGGCCAGTATCCACGCACCAGTTACCGAACGCGCACCAGCTAAGCGCGTACGTGTTCCGCGTCCGGGCCGACATGCTCACGGTGTCCTGCCCGGCCAGCCACGCTTCGAGCTTCGAGCGGTCCAGGTCTTCGAGTTTCGACCATTCGAGCGCGTCGGCTACGGTCTTCAAGTGCTTCTGGCGGTGCGAACGGTGCTCGGGCGTCGCGGGGAAGCCGGTCTTCCGGTTGATATGCACGCGCAGGTAATCGTCATGCTCGGCGAAGTGCTCGGCCAGCGCCTTCCGCGATTCCTCAATGTAGCGGTCCTGCGCGGCGTCAATCACGCCGTCCCGACGAATCGCCGCATCAGCAACGCGCTTCGCCAGAATCCGTTCGGCCGCGGCCTTGTCCGTGGTGCGGGTCGATGTTTCCCGCCGCCGGCCGTTGTGGTCGTACCAGCGGGCAATCCACGGCCCCTTCGGCTCGCGTCGGTAGAGCGTTCCCGCGCCCTTCGGTCGCTGTCGCTTGCTCGCCATACGTCACCCGCCTTTCCGCGCACCGCGGCCCCGCTTGGGGCGCAGCACGATTTCCAGCCCAAGGTAATCGGCCAGCCGTTCCACCGTTTCGACGGTGAGCGCCGTTTCCCCGCTCACGAAGCGCGACAGCACGCTTTCGGCAATGCCGGTTTGCTTCGAA
>JAFGRR010000524.1 GCA_016935035.1 Phycisphaerae bacterium
AATTCGCCGCGGCAGAAACAGCTTTTCGCGCAGCCAGACCGGGGCGGCCTGTAGGAACGAGGCGAACCCGCTGGGGGCGAACGCGAGGTAAGTCTCGAGGAGCCGCTCGAATTTGAGCAACGGCTTCTCGTAGAACCCGACGTAGGTCAAATCTTGCGCGTCGATTCCGCCTTCGCGGAGGCAGTACTCGATGGCGCGGGTGGGGAAGGCGGGGTCGTGCTTTTTGCGCGTGAACCGCTCTTCCTGAGCCGCCGCCACGATTTGACCATCCACGACGAGCGCGGCAGCGGCGTCGTGGTAGAACGCTGATATACCTAGTATCGCTGTCATCACCTCGTTGTATCGGCAGCGGTGCCTTTACGGTTTTAGGACCCCCTGGATGGAATGTGGCTGGTGTGATCGGTGCGCGTCGTGGTAGCGTCGGCCCCCAGCGGCCGACGTAGGCTTACAGGAGGATGTACCTTGCGCTGCACGTCGGCCGCAGGGGGCCGACGCTACATGATGGGCCGAGTCGCGGTTTTACTCGTGATATCCCAGCACGACCAGCAAACAGGCATCCCCGCCGATGACGTTGATGCCGGCTTCCTCGGCGGCCGCGACCGCCGTCGGGCTCTCCGCCCCCGGCTGCATCCACAGATGTCGAATCCCGAGTTCAATCGCCTGCTGGACGATCCTCTCGGTGATCTTCGGCGGCGTGACTATTGATACGCCGTGTGGCGTGACGGGCAGGGTGGTGAGATCAGCGTATGTCGGCAGCCCCTCAACTGTGTCAGCCTTTGGGTTCACAGCGTACACCGGTCGCCCGTTCTGCTGATAGACGCGCAGCACCTTGTTGCCGTACTTTGAGCGGTCGGTCGAAGCACCAACGACCGCGTGCGGCTTTCCGTTGAGAAAGCCGTCGATCCTGTCCTGCAAGCTTGTCACGATGTTCCGTCCTCCACTGGTGCCCGCGTTGGGCACGCGCATTGTAGCGGTCGGGCGAACATCGGCCGCTACATTGGCACAAGATAGCGGCGTCGAGGCACGGTGTGCCGCCGACGCCGCTTGGGGGGCTACTCAATTGTCGTCAGTGGCCTACTGACCTTGGAACGGAGCCTCGAGCATGCGGTCGATGCGTGACTTGCACTCGACCAGGTGGGCGCGCGAGGCGAAGTCGAGGTTTCCGCCGTCGAGCACCTTGCCGGTTTTCTCCGACAACTCACGCACGGCCATGCGCACCATGGCCTGGATGTCCGCCGTCAACACCGACCCGGGCCGCGAGTCGCACATGTTCAGCAGGATGTCGAGGTGTTGCCGCTGCAATGTGCGCGCGACGGAATCGACGAACGGCTTGCTGTCGGTGTACGTGGTCTGGCCGGGCGAATCCAGTTGCTTCCAGATCGCGTCACGCACCGAGCAGATCAGCTCGGCGGTCGTGAACTTGTTGTCCGCGTCGCTCTTCAGTTCGGCGTCATATACACGTTCCAGCACCGGCGGCGCGGTGATGTTCAGCAGTGCGAACAACTGCATCCAGCGGACGCGATAGTGAATCGGGAAGTCCAGACGCCGCTCGCTCGAGATGCCCCAGTGCGACCAGCGCGTCGGGGCCAGCTTGTTGAGCAGTGCCGGATCCATGTCGAAGAACTCGGGATTGAACACGGTATCGGTCAGCAGTTTCAGTGCATCGCGCTGCAACTGCGGGTCCACCAGGACGAAAGGCGGCTGGGCGTTCGGGTCGCCCTTGTGGTTCCGGTTGAAGTACTGTCCGCCGATGAGTCGCGCGACGTACTGGAAGTAGCTTGCCCGCTCCCATGAGAGCACGATCCAGGCGCGCGTCAGGTACTCGTATGGGTCATCATCCTGCAACGCCCAGTCCTCGATGTTCGCCAGATACTTGTCCGCCAACTCGACACGGCTCTTGGCCCACTCCAGTGGCGTTGACGTGTGGTCCCAGCGGTTGGACAGTGGATCGGGCGAATACACCCAGTTCGTGTCCTCGTCGGTGTTGTAGAGCAACGCCGGCTCGGTGCAGCGATCGGTGATCTTCTTCAGATCATCCTTGCCCTTCGCATCCGTATAGCCGTACTCGATGGCCCAGATGTCGTAGGGGCCCAGCACGGGCGACGTGAAGTGCCGCACCTTCTCCAGATCATCGTCAGCGAAGAACATGATCGGCGTGTAGTCCATCACCGAGGCCGTGGTGGGCTCGTCTGTCTCGGCGCGACGTCGCTTGATTTCCTCTAGCGGCAGCCAGGCCGAGCCCTTGAAGTTGTGCCGCAGGCCGAGCGTGTGCCCGACCTCATGTGTGACGATGTGCCGCAGAACTTCGCCGATGAGCCGCTCGGGGATCTTCTTGTCGCCCAGCCCGGTTGCCATCATGGCGTGCTGCGCCAACGAGATCTGCTGCTGGAGACCGACTGCGAAATCGCATTCGTGTCGGCCATGTTCGTACATATGCTGATCTGCCAGCGTCAGCAACTCGTCCGCCTCAGTGGCCGGACGCCGCTTGAGCTCGGCTTTCAGGAAGTCGGGCAGAATGTCGTACTGCTCGTCCATCCACTCGCGGAACGCCGGCCCCTGATAGGCGGCCGTGGTTGATGGGGCGAAGAAGTCGAACTCCTCCATCCAGCCGCGCACCATCGAGTCGTCGAAGATGATGTCGGCGTCGAGGATCTGTCCGGTACGTGGATCGACGCGCGACGGTCCCATCGCGAACGCCCGGCCCGACACGATCCAGCGGAAGAAGTTGTAGCGTGCGTCCTCGGGGTCGTAGTCGGCGTACTCGTTGTCCTTGGTCTGCTGGTGGACGACGATCGCCTGGTCGTAGCCGATTGCCTCATAGGCCCGGTTCCATTCCTCGATGCCCTCGCGCACCCAACGCCGCCACTGGATCGGCACCGTGTCCTCGATGATGAAGACGATCGGTTCCTTTGGCGGCGACAGTTCGAGCGAGTCTTCGCGCTTCTCGAGGTTCCAGCGTTGGATATACCGCTCGAACGTGTCACGCTCACCGGGAGCCTTGGTCCAGTCCATCCGTGCGGTGATGAAGTACCCGACGCGTGGATCAGCGTTACGCGGCTTGTAGCTGCCTTCCTTGGGCAACCGACGAAACGCGTACGCCACGCCAACGGTCGAACCGCCGCCACGCTGGGCCAACGCCAACTCGGCCTCGATCAAGATGTTGTCCGGGAAGTTCTTTACCTTGTTCCAGGTGCTGAGGTCGGGGCGGATGTTACCACCCATGAACGACACTTCCGCGACGTCCGACTTGAGCAGCTTGCCGAGATCGATCAGCACGTCGCCACCGGAGGTCATCGCCTCGATCGGGACGGCGGCGAGGTAGCTCGGGGTATAGGTACGCTCGATGACGTCGGTGATCGGCTCGTTGGGCTTCTGGATATAGCGGGTGTCGGGCGTGATCATCTTGAGGTTGTTGCCGACGACCTTCCAACGAATGAGATAGTCCGACCACATGTACCCGGTCAGCCGGCCGCCGCTGTAGATACTCGATGCGAAAAGTAGATCTTCGTCGAGGAGCTTGGCGGGGATTTTGGCCAGGAGCGCCTCGGGGTCCTTGCTCTTGTCAGACGGGTCGTAGCGGTAGAGCGTGAAGAGGCCGGGGATGGCCTGCATGTCCTTCACGGCCTCGTCGAAGTCCTTGAAGCGTGTGGACTTCTCCTTGTCGCCGCCCGACTTGGCCGCTGCGGCTTTGATGGCATCGGCACTGGGTGCCGCCGTCTCGTCGCCGCCGGGCGCGGCCCAGGCGGTCGTTAGACCCAAGCCAATCAGCAATGCCATCGGCACGCCGATCCAGATCAATCTACGTCCAGACATGCGTTGTCCTCCACGGGGAAAGTGAATCTGTCTGATGCGGTCTCGCGTGCGGAATGAAGCTCATCCCGAGCGATTCTAGCGTGGCTGATCGGTTGCGGCGACGCGTCTGCTTGTCGGCTTTTGTCGCAACCGGTCGATGAGCTGCCACAATCCGGGGGCAGTGTCGCGCCGTTGATACGCGCCGTAGCCGTCTCCTTGGTGGCAGCGTCGCTGCTCTGAATACGCCCCTCGCCTCCGCTCGCGCTCTGTTCGCAGGCTGCGAAGGGACGCCGAACTCAATTTCATCGGCTTTACAACCGCTTCCGCTTGCGGTTTCATACCGTACATAGGCCAAATGGGATGGCCGACGGCTACCAGGAGGGTACGTGCCATGAAATCGACCTGCCTCTCCGTGATCTCCATCCTGCTCTTGAGCGTGCTCGGTTGCGTCCAATCAAACCCCAACCTCGCTGCCCACAACGAACAGCCGTTCGTGCCGCTTGATTCCATTGAACGCGGCGGCAGCCCGGCGACCACCTCCCGCGCCACGACCGCGGCGGAAGAGGAGTACATCGACTGGCAAAGCAAGCCAATGATCCCCGTCGTGGTCAAGCCCGCAGGCTCGACCGCGAAACCCGCGTCAACGCCGGCGGTTCGCGACGAGGTTCTAGCGCCACGCGGTTCGTCGGCATCAACGGCCGGCATGCGCCAGCACGCGGTACGCAAGGGCGACACGCTCTACCGACTCGCCCGCGAGTACTACGGCAACGAGGCCCGCTGGCGTGACATCTACGACGCCAACCGCACGCAGCTCCGCAACGCCGACACCATCGCCGTCGGCATGACGCTGGTAATCCCGTAGCGCCTGCTCCGTGGCGGGCGTTGGACACGCTGGCTTCCACGACATTCCACGCTGGCCGCCAAGGCCGCGCCAGTCGCCTTGCCGACAGATGTCCGCTGGTGGCCCCGCGCCGCGACGACGCATTCGCGAGCGGACTCGCCAGTTGCAACTCCGCGATTTACACTGATCCTACTTTCTGAGCGCGGGAACATACGCCAAGCCGTCGTGCGCCGCCGCTTCGTGGGACGATCCACCAATATGACCGACTTGCACGCCGACAGCCCGATCCGGTTCATCAAGGGTGTCGGTCCCGTGCGCGCCAGCCTGTTCGCCGAACTCGGATTGCAGACCGTCGGCGACTTGCTTGAGTACTTCCCGTTCCGTCACGAAACCGAGTACGGCGACCTGGAGATTGCCGACCTGCGCCCTGGCATCGTTGCCACTGTACGCGGCGAAGTCCGTCGCGTGCGCGGCCGCTGGCCGAGCTTCTCCGCCGAGATCGCCGACGGCTCGGCGAGTTGCTGGCTGCGCTGGTTCGACCAGCGTTACGGCGGGCAGGGCATCTGCGTGGGAAGCGTGCTCATCGCGACCGGCAAGGTGCAGGAGTATCAGGACCGGTTGGAAATCGTGCATCCGCGAACGAGCGTTTTCGCTCTCGATGACGAGTTGCCGCCGCTAGCGAAGCCAAGACAGGTCGGCGTCTATCGCGGAACCGATCGGCTGAAGTCGCCGACGATCCGCGGCACGATTCTCACGCTGTTGCGCGAACCGCATCTGCCGATCGTGGACACGCTGCCGCCGCACTTTCGCCAGAAGCGCAAGCTGCTCGGCCGCGAAGCTGCGATCCGCGCGCTGCACGAGCCCCGTGACGCCGCCGCCGTCGAACAGGCCCGCCGGCGTCTGGCTTACGAGGAGTTTCTGCTGCTCGAGCTGGCGATGGCGCTGCGGCGCTATCGCACGGTGCAGCTTCATCGCGGGCACAAGCTCCCGACCACGCCTGAGATCGACAAACGCATCCGTGCCCGTTTCCCCTTCTCGCTGACCGCGGCACAGAACAAGGTCATTCGCGAGATTGTCTTTGATCTCGAAAGCGGGCATCCGATGAGCCGGTTGTTGCAGGGCGACGTCGGTAGCGGCAAGACGGTCGTGGCGTTGTACGCGTGCTTGCTGGCGATTGCCAACGGACGCCAAGCCACGCTCATGGCGCCCACCGAAGTCCTGGCCCAGCAGCACTATCGCAACGTCAGCCGCTATCTCGAAGGCAGCCGCGTTCGCTGGAGCCTATTGCGCGGCGGAATGCCGGCGGCCGAACGTCGCGCCGCGCTGCGGGCGATCGAGCGCGGCGAAACCGAGCTCGTGATCGGGACGCACGCGCTGCTTCAACGCGACGTGAACTTCAAGAAGCTCGCGCTAGTCGTCGTCGATGAGCAGCACAAGTTTGGCGTGCTCCAGCGGGCCGGCATGCGCACCAAAGGCCTCATCCCGCACTACCTCGTCATGACCGCCACGCCGATTCCACGCACGCTGGCCATGACCGTCTTCGGCGATCTCGATGTCTCCGTGCTCGACGCGTCGCCGCCCGGCCGCGGCTTGACCAGCACACGCGTCGTCGAGGCCCGGCAGTGGGGTCCGCTGATGGCCGATCTGCGGCGCCGTCTGGAAAACGGCGAGCGCGCCTACGTCGTATGCCCGATCATCGGCGCCGATGCGGAGAATGGCGAAACCGCCTTGCCCCAGGACGATGGTGCGCGCAAGCCGAGTGAACTCACGTCTGTGCTCGAAATGCACCGCCGCCTGACACGCGGACCGTGGCAGGGGCTCGACGTGGGGCTCTTGCACGGCGGTTGTTTGGCCGACGAGCAGCAGGCGACCATCGCTGCTTTCTCAGACGGACGCCTGCATGCGCTAGTGGCGACGACCGTCATCGAGGTCGGGGTCGATGTGCCCGAAGCGACGCTGGTGGTGGTTGAGCACGCCGAGCGTTTCGGGCTCTCACAACTGCACCAGCTTCGCGGGCGTGTGGGGCGTGGTGATCGCGACAGTCAGTGCATCCTGATCTCGCATCGGCGGAACCAGATTGCGCGACAGCGTCTGGCGACGATGGTTGAGACCACGGATGGCTTCAAGATCGCCGAGGCGGACCTGCGCCTGCGCGGTCCGGGCGAACTCTTCGGCACACGCCAGCACGGGCTGCCCGAGCTGCGCATCGGCAACCTGATCGACGACTTCACACTGCTCGATCACGCTCGTGAGGACGCCTTCGAGATCGTGTCACGTGACCCACAACTGAAACAACCGGAGCACGCTGCGTTGCTGCCAGCACTAAAACGCACCTATGGCGGCAAGCTGGCCTTGATAGACGCGGGATGATGTGGCGGGTGACGCTACGTTGGTCGTCCTGGAGCCGCCGCTAACCCGACTCGATACTGCCCAGGAGTGGGTGGAATGGTTGTTACGATATGAAAACTGGGCCATTGCTAGCCCGGCTCGGATCAGGCCTATGCGCTTCTTCTGATAGCCGAGATAGCGAACAACTAACAACCAATAACCAACATCTAACAACTAACGGCAATATGCCCCTCGCTTCCGCTCGGGCTCTGTTCGCGGGCCACGGCTTTCCCGTTGCCATTGGACTTGACCGAGAAGACGTAAAAGCTGCCGTATGTCGCCGAGCGGTCGATCGCCAGCAGTTCGCGCGACAGCTCGGCATCGTGTTCGAGGTGTTCGCGAATGGCAGGCGGCGGGTCCAGTTGGTAGCTGCCGGAGCGGTAGATCATGGTTGCGCCCGGGGCGGCGGTCCGCAACGCGCTGCGCAGCGTGCCCTCGAACTGCTCGTCCGTCATCCAGTCAAAGATGTCGAGCAAGTTGAACTTGGTGATCGAGCCCGCCGGCTGAGTATCGAGGAACGGTCCCAGCCAGCCGTTGACCACCTGCACGCGGTCGAGGTTCTTACGCAACGTGTCGAAGTTCTCTTCGAGCAGGTACGGTGGCACGTGTTTGCCGCGGAATTTGCCCGTGACGGCGACCGTTAGAAAGTAATTGTCGTAGACCGGGATCCGCGTCAGCGCGTAATCGACCCGCTCTTTGATGTAGTCGTAGATGTCGTGGCGTCCGTCCACCAGGTTGAACTGGCGCGGGTGCACGCCGGCCAGGTACAGGAACGGCTTGAAGTTCACGAACGCTCGCGTGACCGGCCCCCAGAGCTTGCGCGCGACGTGCTTGTGATACCACTTCGTCTGTTCGTCCAGCGACTGGATCTCAAAGAAAGCGTCAAGCTGCTGGCGCGAGAGGCCCACTTGCGAGAAGACCAGACGCAACAGCCGGCAGAACAGCCCCATGCGCCCGAAGTCGTACAGGTTCCGCGCGACGATCCACAGTTTTTTGTCCCAGAACTGTCGCGCCTTGTCCGAGAGCAGCGGGCGGAGCCGCGACTGGTAGTGCCGGGTCACGACGGACGGGTGGCGTGCCGCGAATATGTCGAAAAACGTCTCGTAGTCCAGCGTCGCGATCGCTGCCAGCTTCAGTTCGAGGATCGCGTTCTGCGCCGGGTTGCCGTCGACGCTGATCAGCTTCTTCGGATTCTGGCACAGGAAGTTCAGCGGGTTGCAGCCGGCGGAACTGATCGAGATGACGGTGTCGCTTGGCGTGATCTGAAACGCTCGGCGATCCATCTCCGGATCTTCCCACGACATGTTGAACACGATGCCGCGAAAGACCATCCGCTCCAACAGGCCGCGCTTCCCTGCGGTTGGCATATCCAGAACCGGCTGCATCAATCGTTTCTCCGTCCGACGGCCGTGAAGTTATAGCCGCCCAGCCAGTGGTACACATCGACTTCCCCGCAGACTTCGCGCATGCGGTCGAGGTAGGGCCGGCGCGTCAGCACGTGGTTCAGCTTCAGCCACGTGCGCATCACCGGCGCCAGCGGCCCCCATCCGCCGAATGTGCTGAAATCAAGCACGACCAGGCGCCCACCCGGTCGAAGGTGCGCGTATGCGCGCCGCAATGCCGATTCCCAGTCCGGAATCATCGTCAGACTGTAAGCAAAGAAGACCGCGTCGAAATCCCGACCCAGATCGAGCTTCTCGGCGTCCGCCTGAACCAGCTCGACATTCGACCAGCCGTGCGCCGCCGTCCGGCGCCGGGACCGCTCGAGCATGTCGGCGGAAAAATCGAGGCCGACCAATCTACCGGCGCTGGGATCAAGCCGATCAAGAACGTATCGGAAGTTTAACCCGGTGCCGCAGCCGATTTCGAGCACGTTGCTGTCCGGACGCAGCTTCATCCGCTCGACAGCTCCGCGTCGCCCGTGGAGGATCATCCAGCGCGTGCTGTCATAGACGTAGGCGTGGTAACGGTAGAACCGTTGGACCGCTGTGCCCTGCAATGGTCAACTCCGTGGTTGGGGTGGCGCCTGTCGGCTCGTCAGAGCCGACGCCGGCAACCAGCACTATGGACGGACCTTGAATCTCGTCGGCCTGGGCGTTTGTCGCGGATGGCTGCCCAAGTCCGTGATTATATACCTTACGGGCGACCGTCGCCCGCGTCTGGTGACGCGATCCACGGTGGCTCGGTGGCACTCGGGCCACGCCCGCTCACTGGCAAGCCCGATCGCCGGCGGCCACGCCACGCTCCCGCGGCCGGCGACGGCCAACGCGGTGCGGCGGAGCGGTCCAGCAGTTTAATGCAGCAGCCCGGTTGTGCCAAAGCGCCGGCTGTAATTTCTTGACAGGCAGCGTATTATCTAGTGGCGGATGGCCGCGCCAGCCGCCCGGGGCCGAGCCGTATCAACGTCCGCGGGCGCGGGTTGACACGCTCACGTCCCAGTCTGAGAATGATCCTGACCGATGCCGTGCAAGGACCGGGCGGCAGGCAGTTGAATCAGGGATACGCGTGATCGCCGGCCATTATTGACAAGGAGGCATGGCCAACCATGGAACAGCCGTCAACCCACCTGAAGCTCAAGCGTAGCGCCGGAGTAGCGCTCGTCGAGTTCGCCGATCGAAAGATCCTTGAAGAACTCTCGATTCAGGAGATCGGGGACGAGCTTCAGCGCCTCGTCATGACCGAGCCTGGCATTCGTCTGCTGCTCAACTTCCGCAATGTCGATCACCTGTCCAGTGCCGCGCTGGGGATGCTGATAAACCTGAACAAGCGCGTCAAGGAGCAGCAGGGGGTATTGCGGCTCTCGGACATTAACCGCCAGATCTTCGAGGTCTTCAAGATCACACGCCTCAACCGCGTCTTCGACATTCACGACACGCAAGACGAAGCACTGGCGAGTTTTGGCGAGGCGTAGCCGATTGGCCCGCCTGGATTAGTCGCGAGGGGTGTTTGCGTCACGGGCTGCCGATGATGGTGCCGGAAAGCTTCGGAATCAACGAGGCCGCGCTGACCGAGATCGTCGTTCCCAATGACCTGCGACGGGCCAAGGAGCCCGAGGGGCGGATCCTGGCCGAGGTCACTCGCCGCGGATACGACGCTGATACCGTCTTCGCAATCAAGCTCTCGCTAGAAGAGGCCTTGACGAACGCCGTCAAGCACGGCAACTGCAACGATCCCGACAAACGCATCACCGTGCGCTATTACGTAGACGAATGTCGTACCGTGGTCATGGTGCGCGACCAGGGCTGCGGGTTCCAACTACATGCCATCCCCGATCCTACCGCCGAGGAAAACCTCGAACGCCCCAACGGCCGCGGTCTGATGCTGATGCAGTCGTACATGACCAAGGT
>JAFGRR010000525.1 GCA_016935035.1 Phycisphaerae bacterium
ACGCCAAGGCCGCGCCGATGGACGAGATTATCCGCGAGGTGATCGACATCGAGCACGGCAAGCCACCGGCCGTATTGAAGATGCGTCTGCTGGCCCTGAAGCGCTGGGTGCTGGCGACGATCATCGGCAGCGACACAGCCATCGAGTCAGTCGCCCACGAACTAGAGGAGCAAATGCGCGGTGACGTGGGCATGAAGAACGACCCGCACCGCAAGCTGCGCGACTACATCCGCGACGACGGGCATCAACTCTTCCACCAACACATTCGCGAACTTCGCAGCATCAAGTTGGCAGATGTCTACGCACATGGAGCATGATCGATGCACACTTCCAACCGGTTGCAACGCACGTCCAACTCGCGGCGTTACCTGCCCACGGCGATCTGCGCGCTGGGCGCACTGAGCCTGCTAACGGGCTGTGCCCGCACGATCACCATCTACCAGGATCCCTACGTCAACACCGCCGCCCAGGCCAACCGCCCACCCGAGAAGCGCACCGGCGAACCGCTCGAACTCGCAATCGTCTGCGTCTATCCGCAGGACCTGGAGAAGGCCGAGAACGAATTGCTGCGCCCGGGCTCGCGCGTCACCTGCCGTGACTGGTACGAGCGTCGGCCACAGGTCGGCGTCGAGTCGCAGACCGGCTTCAGCCTGCCGCAGGAGCAGATCTACACCATGACGGTCGCCGACGACGTCTACGGCCGCAAGATCGGCAGCGTCCTGCGCGGCGCCAAGCTGGACGGTGACAAACCGATCACCAAGAGCGGCATCCAGTTCAAATGGGGCGAATTGCACAACAAGGACGCCACCATCTACGTCTTCCCGAAGTTCATCGCCCGCGATGGCAGCGTATTGCCTGTGACGCCCGCGAAGTTCAACCCCCCGGGCAAGTACAAGTCCAAGCTGTCCATCGACATCGGCGTGGCGGCCGACCGTCCGCTGGACGAGGCGCAGTATGTCAAGGTGCGCTCCGAATAGTCAGCGCGCGGAACGCCCGAGCCACCCACGGGAGGCGGTTGGAGAACAGCACGCATGACCTTCTGGACTGAAGTACACTGGTATGAGGGCGTCTTCCTGCGGCCCCACCACCTCCAGGCGGCCCAACGCCGCATGGAAACCGTGGTGCGCTCGACACTGGACGCATCGCGGCCATTCGCCTGGGGCTTTGTCGAACTCGACATCGCCAAGGAGCCGCTTGAGAATTTCACCCTGCGCGTCGACCGTTGCGAACTGCGGCTGAAGGATGGCACTTGGCTGCGCATCCCGGATAACACCGAGCTGCCGCCGCTCAATTTTGAAAAGGCGCTCGAGGCCGCCGACGGCGGCGTTGAGTTGTTCCTCGGCATCCCGCAGATGCAGGACGTGCGGGCCAACTGTGTTTCGCTCGAACAGCCCGAGCGCACCACCGGAACGCCGCGCTACGAGCCGCACCCCCTGACACGCCGCGACGAAAACACCGGCGAGAATCCGCAGACGCTCTATGTCAGGCGCATGCGCGGCAAGCTCTTCACCGCCGGCGACGACATGACCGGCTACGAAGTCGTGCGCCTGTGCAAGGTAAAACGCACCGACCGCCCCGGCGCGGTACCCGAGGTTGACGAACTTGGGGCCGGGCCGCTGCTGGCGATTCAGGCCGACGCCGGGCTCAGCGCCTTACTTTCGTCGCTGGCCGACCAGGTCGAGGCCAAGGATGCCGTCCTGGCGCGTGAGGCGATCGAGAGCCGCATGATGTTCACCGACGGCGTGCCGGCCAACACCGAGCATCTGCTGCGGCTGCACGCGCTGAACGCCGCGACCGCCGAATATCGCGCGCTCATGCAGTGCCCGCTGCTGCACCCCTACGACGTTTTCGTCATGCTGGCGCGCCTAATCGGTCAGATCGCGATCTTCCACGACGACCATGTGCCGGGCCCCCTGCCGGCCTACGACCACGATCAGCCGGCGGTGGCGCTGGACCAGGCCCGCCGGCGTCTGCTGGTGCTACTGGACGCCCTGCGGCCGATGGCGTACATCGAGCGTCCGTTCGCCCGCACCAAGGACGAGCGCGGCCGCGACGGGCTCGAGGTCGAGCTCGACCGCAGTTGGATCGACCAGAATCTCGACATGTACGTCGGGCTGCACTCCGACGAAATGGATATCAACGAGGTCCAGCAGCACGTCTACGGCACGCTTGATATGAAACTAGCTTCGCCCAAACGCTCGCCGCGAATTCACAACATCGCGGTGCGCGGCTTGCGGCTACAGATCAAAGCGGTGCCCGCCGGCACGTTGCCCCGGCGGACCGCGCTCCACTACTTCCGGGTCGATAAGACGATCGGCCCCGATCGCACGGACTACTGGCAGGAGTGCGAGCAGGAGCGCGGCATCCGCATGAGCATTCGTGAGGGCCAAATGGCCACCATGGAAAAATACAAGCCGACGCTGTACGTCTGCCTGAAAGGGTCCACGCGATGACGGATGCCAACCACGTCCCCGACCTGCGTCTGACCGGCGTATGTTGGCCAGTCCTCGACTTCGTGATCAACTTCACGCGCCAGGTGCGCGCCCAGGCCGCTCCCGCGCCCGACCAGGTGCGCTACGAGGCCATCTCCGCCCTGCGCGACGCGGAGGATATCGCCCGCGGTGAAGCCACCACCGAGCGTCTGTGGGAGGATCGGGTCAAGGCCATGATGGTCTACCTGATCGACTACAAGATGCTCAACAGCAACTGGGAAGGGACCGACTTCTGGTTCG
>JAFGRR010000003.1 GCA_016935035.1 Phycisphaerae bacterium
GCCAGGTCGAGCCGCAACGAGCCGGCGATTTTCTTCATCGCTGGAATCTGGGCATTACCGCCGACGCGGCTGACACTGATGCCGACGTTCACCGCCGGCCGCACGCCCGCGAAGAACAGATCTGGCTCAAGGTAGATCTGGCCATCGGTGATCGAGATCACGTTGGTCGGGATGTATGACGACACCTCGCCTTCAAGCGTCTCAATCACCGGCAGGGCGGTCATACTGCCGCCGGAACGCTTGAGAACACGCACCTCGTAGTGCTGTTTGTCGGGCAGGGCTTCGAGGTCATGATGGGCGGCTTCGCGGTCCTGTTGGCCGACATAGACGCGGTCGTTGACGCCCTGCTCGACGTCGTCCGGCGTGCCCTTCTTCACGATGATGCGGCGCTCGGCCAGCTTGCACGAGCGTTCCAGCAGTCGGCTGTGCAGATAGAACACGTCGCCGGGATAGGCCTCGCGGCCCGGCGGTCGCCGCAGCAGTAGGGACATCTGCCGATAGGCCGCCGCCTGTTTCGACAAGTCGTCATACACGCATAGCGTGTGGCCACCCTGTTCGTACATGAAGTACTCGGCCATGGCGGCGCCGGCGTACGGCGCGATGTACTGCAGCGGGGCCGGATCGGCCGCCGACGCGGTCACGACGATGGTGTAGTCCATCGCGTTGTGCTCGCGCAGTGTCTGGACGATCGAGGCGACGGTTGATTCCTTCTGGCCGATGGCAACGTAAACGCAGATGACATCGCCGCCACGCTGGTTGATGATCGTGTCGATCGCGATGGCGGTCTTGCCGGTCTTGCGGTCGCCGATGATCAGCTCGCGCTGGCCGCGGCCGATCGGGATCATGCTGTCGATGGCCTTGATGCCGGTCTGTAGCGGCTGGTTCACGGGCTGGCGTTCGGCGATGCCCGGGGCACGGCTTTCGAGCATGCGGCGGTGCGGCGATTGGATCGGGCCCTTGCCGTCGAGCGGCCGGCCGAGCGGGTCAACCACGCGGCCGATCATAGCCTCGCCGACCGGTACGCTGAGAAGCTGACCGGTGGTGCGAACCTCGTCACCTTCCTTCACGCCCAGAAAGTTGCCGAGCACGACGGCGCCGACGGAGTTTTCCTCAAGGTTGAAGACCAGGCCGATCGTGCCGCCGCCGAAGTCGAGCATCTCGCCGGCCATCGCTTGCGAGAGGCCGTAGATGCGAGCGACGCCGTCACCGACCTCGAGCACGCGTCCGACCTCCGAAACGTCGAGGGCGGACTGGTACTGGGAGATTTCTTCCTTGATGATGCTGGCGATTTCGTCTGCCTGGAATTTCATGCCTTCCTCGCTTGGCGCCTCACGCCTGGGCTCCAATGTCAATGCCGCGCTCGCCGCGGTGCAGCAGTTTCTCGCGCATGCTCCCCAGATGTCGGCGGAGCGAATTGTCATAACGCAGGTCCGCGATTTGCAGAATCAGCCCGCCGAGGATGCTCTCATCGACGACGAAACGGACCAACGGGTTCTTGCCGGACTTGTCGGCGGCCAGTTGCACGATGGCTTCACGCTCGGCCTCGCCGAGCTCGACGGCCGACGTGACCACGGCCTCGATCTGGCCGGCGGCCTCTTCGTGCAGCAGCACAAAGCACCGCAGCAGCGACGGCAGCACGTTCAGCCGGCGATGACCGTTCATCACCAGCAGCGTGTTCAGCACGATGTCGCTCAGCTTGCCGCGGAACATCTTCTCGATCGACGCCGCCCGACGCTCTGAATCAATCGCGCCGGAGGTCAGGAATTCGAGCAGCTCGGCGTTCGCCTCGGTCAATTCGACGAAAGATCTCAACTCGCTGCGGATTTCCTCGACTATGTCGGCGTCGCGCGCCAAACCGAACAGCGCCTCGGCGTAGATGCCGGCGATCGCCATGCGTTCGTCAAGCGGTGTGGCCATTTATCACTCCAACCTCTACTGTCCGACCAAACCGCGCCAGGCCAATCCGAGCCGCGCCCGTCAGGAAGCGGTTGTGCCGAGAACGGACCGGATTTCACGCAACCGCTCTCTTACGGTCGCGGCTCTGATCATCACGGTAGCGGATCTGGATCCACTCTGACTCCGCAATGCCACGCGCCGCTAGTTGAATCGCGCGTCTTCCGATGCCTTGATGCGCTCCATCGACTCGCGCACGAACTGCTTGTGCTCGTCGGCGGAGAGTTCCTTGTGAATGACGCTGCCCGCGACGGCGACGGCGATCTCGGCCGTCTTGTCGTACAGGCCCTTGACCGCGTCGTCGGCCGCTAACTGAATCTCGCGCTTGGCCCGCGCGATCATCTTGTCGGCTTCCTTCCGGGCATCCTCGTGGATGCGCTGGCGCACGCCCTCGGCGTCGCGCTTGCCCTCCTCGACGATCGAGGTGGCTTCCTCACGCGCCCGATCGACCTGCGCTCGATAGTCGGCCAGTAGCTTGTCGGCTTCCGCTCGCTCACGCTTGGCCTCGACCAAGCTGTCGTGAATCGTCTGCTCACGCTGCTGAAGCAGGTTGAGCACGGGCTTCCAGCCTATCTTGCCGAGCACGACGACGACGGTGACGAAGATCACGAGCGTGATCAGCGCATTGCCGAGGTCGCCGGCGAAGATGCTGGGAGTTGCCTCGCCGTGCTGTGCCATGGCCGGCAGGGCCATCACGCCGGCGACGGCGAACCACAGAACCAGCCGTGGCGCCATAGTGCGGTGCTTTAGCACGATCGTTCTCCGCAATGCGGGAGCATGCGTGACACTCCTCGCGCCACGCACGCGAGATTCATCGAATCTACTTGAGGGCAAACATCAGGCACACGATGACGCCGAAGAGGGTCGCACCTTCGACCATCGCCGCCGTGATCAGCATGGCCATGTTGATCGAACCGGCAACCTCGGGCTGCCGCGCCATCGACTCGACGGCGCTACCGCCGATACGGCCGATGCCCGCGGCACCACCCATCACGACCAGGCCCGCACCGATGCCGGCGCCAATGGCGCCGAAGAGCGTGGGGGGAATGGCCGGAGTGGCGGCCTGTGTCTCGGTGGCGGCTGGTGCGGCTCCGTGCTCCTGGGCGAGGGCCACGTTGGTGCCCAGCAGGCCCAGGCCGCAGAAGATCAGGCCGACTGCCAGAATCGTTCGCATTCTCTTCATCTCAATCGTCCTTTGCAATTGCGTGGTCACCCGGTGGGGTCGAGCGACTCTTCTGTCGAACATCGCCATCGCCGTCAAGCCTTGCGACCCGTTACCCCACTTACCGGGCATGGCGTTCGATATCAGTTGTCAACGTCACGCCGCGCGTCTCTCAGTGAGCCGCGGCAGCCTCAGCGTGCTCCTCATCATGCTCATCGTGGTGGATGTTGATAGCCATTCCTATGAACGTGGCCGTCAGGAAAGTGAAGATGAACGCCTGAAGAAACGCCACGAACAGTTCGAGGAAGTTGATCGCCACGCTGCCCAGGATCACCGGAATCGCCAGCGCCAACGCCGGCAATGTGCCGTATGCCGCGGCGGTCATCATTACGAATCCGGCCAGCACCGCCAGCAGGATGTGGCCGGCGAGCATATTCGCGAAGAGACGAACGGCCAGCGCGAAAGTCTTCGCCGCCAGACCGACCACCTCCAGGAACGCGATGAACACGTTCAATCCCGGCGGGCCGATGAAGAAGTGCTTCACGTATGCTACGCCGTGCAGTCGCAGGCCGTTGTAGATGATCATGAATAAGGTGCAGACGGCCAGCGTGCCGGTGACCCAGACGTTGCCGGTCGATGTTCCACCCAGCGCATGGTGCGGAACGAACGACTTGGTCCAGTCAGCCAGCGGAATCAGACCGACTAGATTGCACGTCAGCACGAAGAAGAACGCCGACCACACATAGGGTACGAACTGGTCGGTGTACTTGCCTAAGGCCGGCTGTGCGACATGCGTCCGAAGGGCGTCGCACAGCCCCTCGATCAGGTTGCCAAACCCCCGGGGCACCAGCTTGTTCACGTCATCGGTCCCCCGGCGCATCTTGACCGCCTTGGGGATCAACCAGATCAGCAGCACGGCGGCGATGATCTGCATGATGATGTGATTGCTCAGCAAGGTGAACGTCTCGAAGAATGGGCCGGGGCCGCCGAGCGGAATCTGCACAACGGGGTGTTGAACCACGTGTGTCAGTGGATTATCGGCCGCTAGCAGAAAATCCATGGTCAGGGCTTCCTCTCGAGTTGCCGGTAGAGCGAGACGACGGCGATAGTATCGACGAATAGCAGTGCCATATATGAGATTGCGACCCATAAAAGCAGCGGCTGGACCGCCACGCCGCCGCTCAGGGCAACTGCCGTCGTCAATAGCATAGTGGCGAACAGCCGAATGGCCATCCCCAACAGGATGGCGTTATGTCGCTTAAGTGGCTCGGCGTGCATGCAAAGTATCGGTGGCAGCAGGCCAACGAGCGTGGCGAGCATAGCGACGGCAATCGCGGCCACCATGGCCACCAATCCGGGTGTATTGGCGACATGGCGCGTCGGCACATAGCCAATACCGGCCAATACGGCCCCCGCGACGACCGTTAGCGCGGCGAAGCGCAAATACCACGCCATCGGCGAGGCCAGATCAGTTTCGGCGGTCCGGGTCGTCAGGTTTCTTGCTCCGCGTCTGGTCGAACGAGTGTTGCAGGCGGCTTAGCTGAAGCGCCTCTCGAATGAAGTTGTAGAAGCCGCCGACCACGCCCAGGATGGCGCCTACCAGCAGTCCGCGCGGCTGCGTCTGGAAGTGTAGATCGACCCAGTAGCCCGCCAGCGTTAACCCGACGATGGCAGCAGCCAACTCCATGCCCATGCCGCTGTAACGCAGCAGGCTGGGTGGCGTCGGTGACTTGTCGCGGCCGTCCTTGGGCGATTGCGTCTTCACGCCGGCATTCCACGGGCAGGCTCCTTGCCGCGCCGGCCGGCGTTTGTTGCGCCGTGGCGTGCCCGTACTAGTTGTCACCCCCAGGCGCGGGAATGTATCTCGGCCCGGGTGGGGCGTCAACCCAGCGGGATTGGGGGGCACGGGCAGGTTCCGGGACCTGCCCATGACACCCGGCGTTTTGCAGCATGCCCGCGCTAGCGCTTAGGCATCGCACCCGGCGTCGGTGCTTTGCCATGGCACGTGGCCGCTATCATCGTGAAGTGGTGCAGACAAGGCGACTGCCCACGAAGGAGCGGCCGTCAATAGCTGTTGACGATTGCCCGTTTGCGGCTTGGTGCGGTGCGCGGGGTGCTAGGCGACGCTGACCTGTCGGCCGACGCGGCGTTTGCGGTTGATGAGCTTGCGGCCGTTCGCCGTGCGCATCCGCGCACGGAAGCCGCACTTGCGCTTACGCTTGATGTGGCTGATGCGGTGCGGGTAGTGCATTGTCCACCAGAGTGTTGCAAGGCCCACGCGGCTGTCGCGGCGGGCTGTATGTCGATTACCAACTACCGAGTCCGGCTAGACTAGCAAGCCCGTCGGGGATTGTCAAATCAGGCCTGGCACGCCGCAGTCCACAGCCTGGTGGGTGCCATGGGCAGGTCGCAGACCTGCCCGTGTCATGGCCGGTTTGGCACGGGCAAAGCCACCTGTGGTGGGCAAGCCCATGGCACTCGGCTGGCACCCGCGCGGCGAGAATCGCGTGCTTGCATGCCCCCGGCCTGCATACTAGGATGCGGCACTTTGTTGTTAACCGGCTTCCTAACCGCTTTTTGGGGACACAGATACGATGAGTTCCGCAGTTGCCGTCCATAAGAAAGCCGCCGAATTGGGCAAGCTCTCGCTACGCATGACCAGCGTCGCCGGTTCTGGGCACCCGTCCAGCGCCCTGTCACTCGCGCACATCGTCGTTCACCTGATGTACGAACGGATGCGCTACGACCCGAAGAACCCGTGGCATGCGGGGGCCGATCGGCTGGTGTTGTCCGAGGGGCACGCCGTCCCGGTGGTCTACGCGGCTTATGCGGATCTGGGCGGGGCGGTCGGCTGCTGCCGGGATAAGGCCCGGCTGCTGAAGATCGAAGATGTGGACACGCTGCGTGACCTGCCGAGCCCGCTCGACGGGCACCCCAACCCCGCCGAGGGCATGCCGTTCTTTGACGCTGCCACCGGCAGCCTGGGGCAGGGTCTGAGCGTCGCCGCCGGCCTGGGGCTGGGAGCGCGGCTGGATGGTACGGATCGGCGTGTGTACTGCCTGATCGGCGATGGCGAGTCGCGCGAGGGGCAGATCTGGGAAGCCGTTGACTTCATCGCCGACCACAAGCTGACCAACGTCTGCGCAGTCTTCAACGCCAACGGCCAAGGCCAGGCGGACTACGTCTCCGTCCAGCAATCCGCCGAGACCATCGCCGCCAAGCTGCGGGCATTCAACTGGGACGTGATCGAGATTGACGGGCACGATCCGGCGGCCATCACGCAGGCGTTCGACCACGTCGGCCAGACGCAGAAGCCGTTGGCGATCGTGGCGAAGACGGTCAAAGGGTGGGGAGTCGATCAACTGCTGAACGGCAACTGGCACGGCAAGCCGTTGCCGGTGGCCGACCTCGAAGCAGCCGGCAAGAGCCTCGACAAGAAGGTTGCCGAATTCGGCACCGGCGACGGCGTGCTTGGGACTCCGAAGGCGCCGGCCCAGCCGAAGTCGCCGCGCCAGCGCCCGTGTCCGCAGGAGGTCAAGTGGCCGACCTTTGCCGACGCGATGAAGGCCGGGGGGCTCGAATCGGCTCTAACCAAGGGCAAGATCGCGACACGGCGGGCCTATGGTGCCGCGCTCAAGGTTGCCGGCGACGTTCTGCCGCAGGTGGTGGCACTGGACGGCGACGTGAGCAACTCGACCTTCGCCAACGTCTTCGCCAAGGCCCATCCGGACCGGTTTTTCGAGTGCAAGATCGCCGAGCAGAACATGGTTTCGGCCGGTGCCGGCTTGTCGGCAGCGGGCTTCGTCCCGTTCGTAAACTCGTTCGCCAAGTTCATCTCGCGGGCATATGACCAGGTCGAGATGGCGAACATCAGCCGGGCGAATCTGAAGATCGTAGGTTCGCACGCCGGCATTTCGCTGGCGGCTGACGGCCCAAGCCAGATGGCGCTGGTGGACGTCGCGTTTTTCAACGCCTTCGCATCGGTGCGTGATAGCGGGCAGCCGCTGTGCTGGAGTTTCCACCCGGCGGACGCGGTCACCGCTTATAACTGCACGCGGCTGATGGCCCAACTCAAGGGCATGTGCTACATGCGGACGCACCGCCCCGACGTGCCGCTGCTCTACGCCCCTGACGCGAAGTTCGAGCCCGGCGGTTTCAGCGTGCTGAAGCAGGGCCAGGCCGCCGCCATCGTATCCGCCGGCTATATGACGCACATCGCGCTGGAGGCGGCGGCGACGCTGGCCAAACAGGGCGCTGAAGTCGCGGTGATCGACGCCTATTGCCTGCCGTTCGATGCCCAACGCATGGCCGCGGCCATTCGCGGGTGCGGCGGCCGGGCGCTGGTCGTCGAGGACAATTACGGTGGCGGCCTGTCGGCCGCGGTTGCGGAATGTGCGGCGGCGGCCGGTGATCTACGTGTCGAGGTGCGCTATTGCCAGCGCATTCCGAAATCCACGCGGACGCCGGAAGAAGTGCTCGACTACTGCGGTGTCAGCGCCGCGCAGATTGCCGCGCACGCGCAGAAGAAGCTGGTGTAGGTGATGGAAGGGACGGCTGAGCGACTACGGGAACTACAAAGATGCGTTCGAGCGGGGGGAAGTTCGTCGTTCGGTGCTTGCCGCTGGTGACTAACGGCAATATGCCCCTCGCTTCCGCTCGGGCTCTGATTGCGCGACGTGGCGTTGCGCATATACGGGGACGAAGACTGTTCCGGCACGTTGTTCGGGGCTAATATCAGTTGTCCCTCCGGGACTCAGCCTCTTGGCGCGGCATACTGTCCCAGCGTTTCGTGCTGGGCTACTATCAAACGTTCCTCCGGGAGTCAGCATGCGGTGAACCGTCGCCGCGTGATAGACATGAGAGGCATGGATGAATCTCGTCACTGGAGCAACCGGGTTACTCGGCAGCCACATTGTTGAACAACTGCGGGCCGCGAATCAGCCGACGCGTGTACTTGTTCGCCGCGGCAGCGACCGCTCCTGGCTCGACACACAGGGCGTCGAGTACGTCGAAGGTGATCTCAACGACGTCGTCGCCCTGAAGAGAGCCTGCGAAGGCGTTGACGCCGTCTATCACTCCGCCGCCAAGGTAGGTGACTGGGGCCCGTGGGAGGAGTTCCAGCGCATCACCATCGACGGGACGCGCAACATGCTGGACGCCGCCGTCGGCGCCGGTGTGCGGCGTTTCGTGCACATCAGCTCGATCAGCGTCTTCGGCTATTACACCGCCCCGATTACTGTCGATGAGACTTACGACGTCGGTTTCGGTCTCTACAAGTGGGCCTTCTACAGCCGCTCCAAAATCGAGGCCGAGCGCATCGCACGCCAGTATCACGATGAGGGCAAGATCGAGGTCACAGTCATCCGGCCGGCGTGGATCTACGGCCCGCGTGACCGCGCGACCATCGCCCGCCTGTACCGCATGATCAAGCAGGGCCAGGCGAAAATCCTGGGCAAAGGCGACAATCGGCTGAATGTCGTCTACGCCGGCAATGTCGCCGAGGCCGCCATCAAGGCGGCGGGCATGCCCGAGGCCGCCGGCGAGGTCTTCAACTGCAGCAACGACGGCGAGATCACGCAGCAGGAGTACTTCGACCTGTTGGCCGATGCGATCGGCGCCCCGCGTGTCAAACGCCATGCGCCGTATTGGATCGCATACCGCGCCGGTCACTTCCTCGAAATCCTGGGCCACATCTTCGCCTGGAAGAAGCCGCCGTTCATTACCCGCTATGCTGTCTGGCTGATGGGGCGACGCTCGTACTTCTCGGCTGAGAAGGCCCGCAAGATGCTCGGCTGGCAGCCGACCGTCACATATCAGCAAGGCGTCCCAGCCACGATCAAGTGGTATCGCCAACAGATCGGCGAAGAGTAAGCACGAACCCATCCCGGGTGCCACTGCTCTTGAGCAGCGCGTTTTGACCCGCAGAAACACGTTATGCAACGTCAGGTGTTCGTTTCCGCAGTGTAGCGGCCGACGTCTCGTCGGCCGTCTTTGTTGTTCCGCGTCGAGTCAGAAGACCGTCAGCTGCGCGAGAGAACGACGACCGACGAGACGTCGGTCGCCAAATGGCCCGCACTCACCGGGGGAGTCTCTGTTCCATGGGGGCCACACTGGCGAGTTCGCGACACTGCTCAAGAGCAGTGGCACCCGGCCGAGTCGGAGTACTGCCGAAAAACAGCGGCACCGGGTGGAGTTCTACGTCGGCCGCAGGGGGCCGACGCTACCATCGCCGTCGAATGGTGGCCGCACCAAGGCCAGGCGCTCCGCGTTCGCGTGATACAGCATCTCCAACACGTCCGCCGGAAGGTCGAGACCGGCGAGTTTTGGCGGACTCTCCGCGTCCGGGTCTTCAATCGGACTTTCACCACGAAAGGGCGTTTCCCACATTTGCAGGTGTGCCCAATACCGGCTGGCGTAATGGTCGAAATCGTGTTGTCTCGCGGTGACGAGGTCGCTGCCGAACAGGATGCGGTCCTGGTTGCGGATCACGAACTCGCGCGCCACGTCGGGCTGACTTGCCACGCCACGCACGATCCACTTGGTCGCGCTGCAATCGAGATGGTAATTCGCGTGCCGATCGAGCAACCCCTGTAGCAACGCCAAATCTTCGACACAGCCCCCCATGTGCGCCCCGATCACCGGCTGCGGCGCGACCTTGTCGAGGAAATAGTCCATCTGCGTGAACTGGTCGCGCCACGTACCGAACTTGCGCGCATCGCCGTAACGCCCGCCCGGTTCGAACCACGCCGCCGGGTCGCTGATGTGCGTCATAAACCCGAAACCGAGGTCTAGGGCAGCGTCGATGACCGGCTGTAAGAACTCATGTTCGAGCGTCAGCCCGTGCTGCCCGCGCATCGGCGGCGCCATCCAGAATTTGCACAGCACCGCCCCGAGTTCTCGAAAACGCTCCAGGTCACGAACCCACTGGCTGCGGAAGGTGGGTGTTACCTCCCACGCGCGCCAGTTCGGGATCGCGATGAAGTTCAGCCGGTTGCCGTACTCTTCGCGCAACGCCGACACCTCGGGCATCGGTGTCATCGTCAGCACATCGGTGATGCCATAGGTCTCGGCGGCGGGCAGAAATACCTCGGCCTCCGCGACGCTGTGAACGTGGCAATGCGCATCCACGATGTGGCACGCGACTTTGCGCCGCGGTACATCGCGATAGTCGATCCCAAGCCGATTCGTCGGCGAGCGATCAGGCTTGCCGGTCTGCCCGTCCCGCGTTCGTCGGACCATTTCGCACCTCCAGCGGAGATGATATGGCCAGAGTTAGGGAATGCGGTGGGGGGCCCGGCGTTTCCAGGACGGCTCCGGCTTGGTAAGCGCAAACCGAGCCCGCGCGGAAGCGAGTGGGCATATTCGTTTTTGGTGAAGGAGGGCGTCCTCCCCGTTCCACCGATTCGCGACACACACCCGGATTCTGTGAATACAGATTCAGCGCTGCACGTCTAGCTAATGTTACGGCCTGGCGCGGGTTATCGGGACTCGCGATCGTGGTACGATTCGGCGACTCGGAGGGCCAGGCGCCCCAACGTTCGGCCGTTGGGCGTGTCCTTGCAAGCAGGTAGAAATGTGGTGACGAAGAGCCCGACCGACACACCAGCGAGTGACGCGGACCTGGTTCGGGCAGTGTTGGCC
>JAFGRR010000061.1 GCA_016935035.1 Phycisphaerae bacterium
AAGCACATCAAGCGCAACGACATCGCCATGACAGCCCCGGTCGAAATCGAATACGCCGCCTCGTCCGAGCCAATCGACACCGGAGCAGGAAGGCGGGGCCAGCAGCACGCCACTTCGATGGCATTCATGTACGCGGCCCCCAACCTCGGTGCCACAGGGCCCGATCCGGCCGACGGACGCGTCGCCGTGGAAGACATCCCCGCCATGACGGTCCTGTCCATCGGCGTGCGCGGCGGCTACACCGAAAAGAACTTCGCGGCGGCGCTCGCCAAGCTCAATGACTGGCTTGATCACAGTCTGGAGCGCTTCCGCGTAGTCGGTCCGCCGCGCTATCTGGCGTATAATAGTCCTTTCGTGCCGTGGTTCTTGAAGTTCGGCGAAGTGCAGCTACGTGTGGAACGCATCGAGTGACAGGCGATGTGGTTTGGCGCGATTCACCCGGGGTCGGGCCACACGCTGGGTCCGATCGGCAGCGCCCGCGACCGAGACCGCGGGCCAGCACGCTCAACTGCGGAGCGCTGCCGTCGCCGCCCAGCAATGGCGGTCCATGGAAGTCATTGAGAGACCCGCATGCGTAAGGTGCTGCTGTTCTCAGTGCTACTAATCCTCGGGCTGGCCGGCTCGCAGGTGCTCCCCGCTGTGACGGGCCACGCCTACGGTCTCTTGAGCGGGTTGACACGATTTCTGACGATGGTCGGTCTGGCGTTCATCATGACCCACGTGGGTTATGAGTTCGAGATCGACAAGCGCAACGTGCGCCAGTACGGCTGGGACTATGTTGTGGCCGCCACGGCGGCCGCTTTTCCCTGGGTGTTCTGCTGCGCGTACTTCGTGTTTTTCATGCTCCCCGGCGAAGCCTGGACTTTGTGGCCGGCGTGGAAGGAAGCCCTGCTGGCATCGCGTTTCGCCGCTCCGACTTCCGCCGGCGTGCTATTCAGCATGCTGGCGGCCGCAGGGCTTAGCGCGACCTGGGTCTTCCGCAAGGCGCGAGTCCTGGCCATTTTCGACGACCTCGACACCGTCTTGCTCATGATCCCGCTGAAAATGGCCATGGTCGGCGTGCGTTGGCAGCTTGCGCTGATCGTTCTGCTGATGGTCGTCCTCTTGTGGTTGGCGTGGCGCTACCTGCACGCCCTTCGCCTGCCCACGAGCTGGCCCTGGGTGCTGGGCTATTCGCTCACGATCGCCGGTGCCTCTGAGGCGGTCTACCACTTCAGCAAAGTGCTCGACGATACGGTTCCAATCCACATCGAGGTGCTGCTGCCGGCATTCGTGCTTGGCTGCGTGATGGCTCGGCCCGCGGGTCAGAATCCGCATCGCGACGACGCCCGTGACGGCCACCAGGAAGGGCCGGAGTCCCCGACCGAACAGCGTGTTTCCACGATTGTGTCGGCGGCCTTCATGGTGCTCGTGGGGCTGTCAATGCCACAGGTCATCGGGGCGGCAGCCACGGCTGGGGCCGGTCCGGCGCCGGCGGCCGGAGTGCTCGCGTCGCTTGCGCCGCCGATGTCGTGGGGCTGGATTGGGCTGCACGTGCTGCTGATTACCGTCCTGGCGAATCTCGGCAAGATGTTTTGCGTACTGTGTTATCGTCGCTCAGCCACGCTACGCGAGCGCCTGGCGGTTGCCATTGGCATGTGGCCACGAGGGGAAGTGGGCGCGGGGGTGCTGGTGCTCTCGCTTTCCTATGGAATCGGCGGTCCGATCGTGATCGTTGCGATGCTGTCGCTGGCACTCAATCTCGTGCTGACGGGCCCGTTCATCTGGATGATCAAGCGGCTGTTGCTGAATTCGCCTTCACCGGCAACGCTCCAGGCTTCCGGTTCCTGATCTGACGTTGGTGGGTTGCATGGCGACGACTTCGAAGCAACCTGGCAACGAAGCAGCCGGACCGCGATGGACCGGGCCAATGCGCGACGTGCGCTGGATGCCAAGATGGAACCGACAGATGCCGCGGGGCGTCGCGCACGCAATGATAACTTGAACCCGTACCCGATTACTGCGAAGCAGGAGATCTCGAATGCTGACGTCATGCTCCCCCGTAGTCACACTTACCGCGCTCGCCGCAGGTTGCCTTTTGCTCGCGGGCTGCTCGTTTCCGCTGCCCTGGCCGGAAAGCCCGCTGTACGAGACGCCTACCAACGATCCCAATTGGGTCGCACCGGCCACCAGGGAAGAGGCCATGGCGGCCATGGCCGGGCACTACGCCCACTACGACATCGTCGCCTACGACGGCGAGACGGCCAACGGCCCGCTGGCCACCTTTGTTGTTTCGTACGGGTTCACTGACCTGGTCCTCGAAGATGGGGAACTCGTTGCGTACGATCAGTTCTGCCACGCCGAGTACATCGCGAATCAGCCCTTCGACACAGTCTTCTCTGATGCTGCCACCCAGGCCATTCAGCCCATTGGTGCGATCGTCGATGTGTATGAGGAAGATGGCGCATGGAAGCTCTACCGCCCGGCGACGCCGACGCTCAACGGGATTGGCGGCGACCCGAACGTGCCGCTTTCGACAGACCGTAACGACCCGCTGATCAGCGACGACGATAACGATGGCAAGCCAGGCGTGACCGTGGTCGTGAGGCTGTTCGGCTTCATTGAGGGGGAGATCTACATTGCCCGGCGCGAGATCTTCGCGAACGAAATGACGCTTTATTCCGATGGCAGCCTGCGCGGCAACGTCATCGACGACTCCGAGCAGCTCGTGATCGGGGCGTCGCTCCCGTTTCTCGATACGCCCAACAACCCGCCCCAGCGGCGCGATCCCGGGCTGAA
>JAFGRR010000526.1 GCA_016935035.1 Phycisphaerae bacterium
CGCAGCCAGATACCCGGCGGGCCGGACTGGTTCGCGAACAGCGATGGCTTTGGCCGTGAGCCGATTCCGAACTTCGAGGCGGTGCTGGTCGAGCCGGGCGAGGACGGCGTTGGCGAGTACCTGATCTGCGATGTGCGCGGCCCGGGTGCGATCGTGCGGACCTGGTCGGCGGCGTGCAACGGCACGATCCGGCTTTATCTAGACGAAGACGGGGATGATGCCACACCGGTCTATGACGGGCCGGCGAACGCGTTCCTCTTCTGCCCGTACGAGGCGATGCGACAAGCCGGGACCGCCGAGGTCGACGAAACGCTGCTCGGCGGCGTTTACCGCCAGAACATGGCCGGCTATTGCCCCATCCCGTTCGGCAAGCGTTGCCGGATGGTCTGGCGCGGCGACGCCCAGCGTGTCCACTTCTACCAGGTGCAGGTACGGCACTACGAGCGCGACGCCGCGGTGACGACATTCGTGCCGGGCGATCTAGCGACCTATCGCGACGAATTGGCACGCACGGCACGCATTCTGGCGAATACTGCGAAGGAGTACCCGTTCGCCGAGGGTGGCAATGAGACGAAGCTGGCGGCCACCATTCCGCCACACATGCAGTCCGAGTTTCTGAAGCTCGACGGTCCCGCCGCCATTCAGCGACTGACGCTGGTGCTGCATGCGTCCGATCTGGAACGCTGCCTGCGTCAGACTGTGCTGAACATCTACTTTGACGAGCACACTCAGCCGCAGGTTTCGGCCCCGCTGGGCGATTTCTTCGGCGCCGCCCCGGGCATCAACCCTTACGACAGTCTGCCGTTTTCAGTCGCGCCGTGCGGCATGATGACCTGCCGCTACGTCATGCCGTTCGCGCACTCGGCACGCGTCGTAATCGACAACTGCAGCGATGAGAGTATCGCCGTATCTGGCAGGGTGCTGCCGATGCAGTACCGATGGGATGACGAGCGCTCGCTGCACTTCCGCGCTCGCTGGCGGGTGGATAACGAAGTTACCGGCGACCCAGAATCAGTGCAGGACATGCCCTACCTGTGTGCCGCCGGCCGCGGCCGCTTTGTCGGAACGGCGGTCATGCTGCTCAACCCGGTCTCCATCCCGACGCCCTGGGGCGGCTGGTGGGGTGAGGGTGATGAGAAGATCTTCGTCGATGACGACGTGCATCCGTCAACGTTCGGCACCGGCTCAGAGGACTATTTCAACTACGCGTGGTCGTCGCCGGACATTTTCGCGTATCCGTACTGTGGCCAGCCGCGTAACGACGGCCCGGGCAATCGCGGCTTTGTAACCAACCAGCGCTGGCAGATTCTGGATGACCTGCCGTTCTCTCGCCGGCTGGCGTTCTACATGGAGCTCTATCCGCATACGCACGTGCCGGGCATGTCATATGCACGCATCGCCTATCACTATGCCAGCCCGACCACTACCGACGACCATGTGGACATCAGCGACGCCGACGTGCGACTGCCGCATTTGCCCGCCGATTGGCAGCCAGTGGCGAAATATGTGCTGGACGGAGCGGCGATCCACCAGGCCGAGGCGCTGGTCCGCCGGACGGGTGAGTTGAGCTTCGACGCGAATCCGCTTTGGACGGGCGGCCAGACGCTGAAGTGGCAACCGGCGGCACGCGGCGAGCAAACCGCATTTGACGTGCCGGTCCCGCGCGATGGGCTCTACACGCTGCACCTCCTGCTGGCACTGCACGAGGGCGCCGGCCGCATCGCACTCGAACTTGACGGCCAGCCACTCCAGTTCGACGGTACGGCGGAACTCGACCTGCACACACCGTACCGCCTGCTGGCTCGCCAATATGACTCGGAGAAGCGCGAGCTGACCGCGGGCGTGCACACGCTCACGATCGAGCACGTCGCCGGTTCGGACGGCTGCGCTCAGGCGACGGTGTCAGTGGACTACATCGCGGTCAAGCCGCATGAGAAGTAGGCCGTGGACTCGGCCGCCGCGCCGACCGTCACGGTCCGCACGCCCGCACAGCCGCGTCATCCGCCGACGATGAGGTCCACGAACGCGTCGATATCGAACACGTCAACGCTGCCGTCCTGATTGCAGTCGCCGCGCTCGATATCACAAAGCGGGTATGCCGACAGGTAGCCACCCGGATTGGTGATGGCCAGCACGAACGCGTCAATGTCGAACACATCCACGACGCCGTCACAATTCATGTCGCCCAGTATATATGGGATTATCCGGATGTCGCAGCTACCGAGCGTGCCGGAGATATCCAGATTCGGCACCGTGCCACTGTAGACTTTCGTTGTATAGCCAGACAGTGTCTTCGGAATCGCAATGCTCGTGCTATCACATTCCTCGAGTGCTCGGAACCGGAGTGTGGTAATCAACACTCCTGACGTGGTCACGTCGACCGGCCCGCTGAACTGTGCGAACGCCGTGAACAGGCCGTCGCCGTCTGACGGTGGATAAGGGAAATTCTCGTTCAATCCCCCGCTCAGGAACCCGGCGACAAGCCAGTCGACCGCCCCGGTTCCATCACATCCCAGCAACTCCACCCTGTTCGGGTCCCACGTCACCAGAATATCCACCGCCGCGACCGGCTCACTGCCGTTCGGATCGTCGCTGACGCCGTACAACTCCAGATTTGCCGTGCGGCCAACTCCGAGTGTTCTGGCCGACGGCCGCCATTCCAGGTTCACCGCCCCCGTCGCCGACAGCGTCGCGCACGCGGCGCATAGCACTATGTACGTCACCAAGGTGTAACTGCGCAACATCGTTTGCCTCCGCAAGGATGCTTCGTTGAGGCTGGATGCGTGGCTTGGAGGTAGACGCTATCTGCGGGCATACGCTTCCGTTGCGCTACGCCCGCGCGACAGGCATACTCATGCCTGGCATATGCGGCGCTACTGCCGCCTTAGAGACTTAACGCCGGCGCCCGGCAAGCAGCAGTGCTACTATACACCATAGCCCCGCCGGCTCCGGCACCAGAATCGTGACCTCCGCGCTGTCCAGCGTACCCGTCACGTGGAGATTGGGAACCGTACCGTCGTAGACAACTGTCGTTACACCGCCCAGTGACGACAACATGTCAACCATCGTCACCGGCGTCTCTTTCATCGCCGTGAAGAGAAACGTGGTCATAAGCTGACCGTCCGGTGTTGCGGCAACCGGCGCCCCCAGGCTCGCATAGGCGATGTAAAACCCGTCGCCATCCGCCGGCGCATCCGGGTACGTTTCGTTCAGCGCACTTGCCGGAAAGCCAGACGCAAGCAACGATGGGCCGCCGGTGTCATCAACACCCACGAAGTCCAGATACTCTGCGTCCCATGCGAAGACCAGGTCAATCGCCGATAGCAATTGGCCGGCGTCCGAATCAGAGACCGCGTACAACCCCAGCGCAGCTATGTCGCCGATCGACGTCACCGTTGATCCGGGGCGCCACTCCAGATCGATATTCGAGTAGGCAACTGGCACACCTGCACACGCGATCAACAGCGCAAGACCTACCCATCTCTTCACAGGCTTCATTTTCCTTCTCCTCCTGATGTCTCCTGCCTCGGTAACGGGTGAGTGCCGGTATCCACGACCGTTTCGGATGTGAAAGTGGCGTCGGCGAACTGAGGCTCCCCGATCAGATCGCCGATCGCCATTGAGAGAGAATCTCGGCCATCGGCCAACCGCTTCACCATCACATACGAGTCTCATTGTACTCGCAACAGGTCACACCTTCCAGACTGGGTGGCGTGCCACAACGATCGTGACACGCCACCCTTCTGGCGTTTATTAACCCATTTGTGTGTACACACAGTAGTGTGATACACACATATGGGTGTGTCTTACGGTTTGACCGGCGTTGGGTCACTGACTTCAGATGCGCGACGCGCTTCGCGCTCGATCGGCGCGATGTCGTGAATCGGCGCCGTCTGCGGCCGCGCTCCCATCAGGAATGCGGACACGTCAGCCTCATCCAGCCAGCCATCGCCGTTCAAATCACCGGCCGCCAGCTCTGCCATCCCAGCCGCAACCAGGTCAGCAACCGAAATCTCGGTAATCGGTCCCTGATCGCGGAACAGGTTCGGCTGCCCGCAGCAGTTGGCTTCATTGCCCAGCAGGAAGTTGTTCTGGATGAACGTGAAGTCACCGGTCCATACCAACCCGTCGCCACTAATGTCGGCGTGCGGGAACCCGGTCGTGCACGTGGTATTGCCACTGCCATATGACACATTCCACTGCGACGAGAACACGCCGAAGTCCAGAATGTCGATCCAGAAATCGTCATTCAGGTTACCGCCGATCAGCATGTCTCCGCCCGTAAAGTCGGCCACGTACTGAGTGCCCAAAATGCCGAAGTTATCCTGATCGGTCGTCCGCAGTGTGTGCAATATGTCACGCGCGGTGATGCACTCATACAACCCGCACGGCACCTCAACAGTCGCCGTCGCAATCGCGGCACCGCCAATGTTCTGGAAGGTCAGAGCTTCCTGCACAACGACAGGCGATGACATACCGCAATCCCACAGCTCAAACGTGATGCACCGCGTGACAGGCAACGGCGAAATTGTCGGCGACAGCTCGACAGTGACGTCTATTTCGCTGACATCCAGAACGGTAATTGTCTGATCGCAGACATCGGTGTTGCCGCAGTCATCCTCCGCCGTCCATGTAATGGTAATCGGCGACTCGCCGGCACAGAACGGATCACTGAGACTCGTCTTGCTGTCGCTGCGCACCCACGCAATCGTGACGCTGGTGTCACAGTTGTCGGTCGCGGTCGCGGCGACGGGATCAATCACCGCACAACAGGTCCCCGCATCCGCGTAGACGTTCAGCACGTCCGGCGGGCACGTGATGACCGGGTTCGTCGTATCGTCGACAGTGATGACCTGCGTGCACTCGGCGTAGTTGCCGCAATCGTCGGTCACGCGATACACACGCGTCACCGTGCCACCACAGATCCCACC
>JAFGRR010000527.1 GCA_016935035.1 Phycisphaerae bacterium
ACGAACATCGTTGCGTGCTCGTTTTGGACGATGGCGTCTTCGCCGGCCGGGCACACTCAAGGAGAGCGGCATAAGCGCCAGCACGTATAGCATTGCCCGCGTAACGTGGTCGCCCAAGGCGATCAGTGCGAACCCCGCCACTGCCGTCATTGGCAGCGTCAGCACGGGCGTCGCGTACAGCAGGATCCGAAGAACTCGATGCACGCGTTCCCTCGGTTTTGCGAGCATCTGCTCGAAGGAGACCAGATAGGCAACCCCAAGGCTCATCAGCAAGACGATGGGCATCACCTGATGGACAGACCACATCGTCGCCCACCGGACCGCCGCTGCCGGACTGATCGGGTAGTGCCACCAGATCGCAACGGCCACCAACACATCGCCGAGGAGGTATACCCACAGTATGCCACAGACGGACATCCACACCGCCGGCGCGAGCGGCCCCCTCACGTCCAGCGTGCGGAAGCGGCGGCCCGGGCGAACGGCGCCGGACAGCATCTCGCGCAGGCTTAGCAGCAGCACCCGGTGTGGCAGCGTCGGCCAGCAACGGTCGAGGCGTGTTGGGATGTTCTCACGCAGATCGCCGGCCGCGAAGTCATCGGCATGGAACACCAATCCGCATTCCGGGCAGCGCGGCTTCGTCAGGCCGCGCAGGTTGTAGTCGCAGCGCGGGCAGTAGACGTCGCGATCGAGCGGCGGCACCTCAGGCACGTTCGGCATGTCGGGCGGTGGTGCGGTCATGGGCGGTGGGCATGATAGCATGCGGAGCGGGGGTTGACCGCGAAAGGTGGGATTGTCGACGCAACCACTCCCTTACGGTCATGGCTCGGATCGGGGGCAGTCGTGATGGTACGTTGGGGTGTTGACGCTCGCGCGGGGGCGTTGCCGCAAATCCACGGCCGCCACGGGGGGCGGCCGCTACTGGGCGGAGAGGCGGCGCCAGGTGGCGAGGGTTTCGCGGGCGGCGCCGGTGTCGATAGCCTGGCGGGCACGGGCGGCACCGTCGGCCCAGTGGGTAACGATGCCGGCGACCCACAGGGCCGCGGCGGCATTGAAGACGACCATCTCGCGCGCCGGGCCGGGCTGGCCGGCAAGGACGCGCTCGATCGTCGCGGCGCTTTCGGCGGGGCTCGATACGAAGATCTCCTCAAGGCGCGACCGTTCGGCGCCGATCACGCCGCAATCGACGTCCTCATACGTGACGACGTGGCCATCCCAGCGGCCGACGCGCGATTTGCCTGAGACGCTGAGGTCGCACAGGCCGTCGCAGCCGTGTACGACCATGGCGCGCTCGGCACCGAGGCCGCGCAGCGCTTCGACGAGCAGCTCGACCATCTCCGGCCGCGGCACGCCGAGCAATTGCCGTTTGACGCCGGCCGGATTGGTCAGCGGCCCGAGCACGTTGAAGATGGTTCGCACGCCGAGCGCCCGTCGCGTCGGGCCGGCGTGTTTCATCGCCGGATGCAGCTTGATGGCGTAAAGGAACGCGACGCGGCACTCGCGCAGACAGCGTTCGAGCGTCGGCACGTCGGCCTCGACGTTGATGCCGAGTGCGGTCAACCCTTCGGCCGACCCGCTGGGCCGGGCGTTGCTGCGATTGCCGTGCTTGGCGACAGTGGCGCCCGCGGCCGCCGCCACAATCGCGACGGCGGATGAGACGTTGAAGGTCGGCTTGCCGTCGCCGCCGGTGCCGCAGGTGTCGATGGCGTCGGGCACAGGCGATTGCACGCGCTGCACGCAGGCACGCATGGCCTCGGCGGCGCCGACGATCTCGCCGACGGTTTCGCCCTTGGTCGCGAGCGCGGTGAGGATCGCCGCCAGCATTTGCGGCTCGACCTGGCCGGCCATGATCTCATCGAACAGCGACCGGGTCTCGTCGCGCGTCAGCTCCTCGCGATGGATCAGCTTGTTGAGCAGGTCTTGCGTACTCATGCAACTCTCGTAGTGGCTCGCACAAACCCCGTGGCGGCCGCTAGCTGAATTCGACCGCGGCACCGGCACCGGGGCGGGTCTGGATCAGCTTGGCCGGCGTCGGGTGCTGCGTGTCGTATTGCTGCGACAGGGCCTGCTGCACCGCCGGCACGCAATCCGTCTCGGCGATCGCCACGATGCTCCCACCGAAGCCGCCGCCGGTCATGCGTGCACCGACCACGCCGTCGACCGCCGATACGATCTCGACAAGCTGGTCGAGTTCGGGGCAGGAGACTTCGTAATCGTCGCGCAGCGAAGCGTGCGAACCCGCCAGCAACGGCCCAAGCGCCGCGAGATCACCCTTGCGCAGGGCCTCGGCCGCCTTGACCGTCCGCTCGTCTTCCGAAGTGACGTGCATGGCGCGGGCGGCGTCCAGCGGTTCCATCTTGGACGCGTGCTCGCGAACCATGTTGGAAGTCACATCGCGCAGGGCCGTCACGTTCGGCTGCAGGTTCTTGAAGTACTCCACCGCCGCGTGGCATTGCTTCTGCCGCTTGCCATACTCACCCTCGGCCAGTTCGTGCCGCACGCCGGAGTTTACGATGAGCACGACGTGGTTTTTGAGTTCCAGTGGGATGTACTCATGCTCGCGCGTGCGGCAATCCAGCAGCAGCGCGGTGTCGCGTTTGCCTAGCACGGAGATGTACTGATCCATGATGCCGCATGGTACGCCCGCGAACTTGTGCTCGGCGGCGCGTGCCAGGTCGGCGAGCGCGTGCGAATCGAGCTTCTCGCCGACCATGGTCGCCAGCGCCAGTGCCGCCGATACTTCCAGCGCGGCCGAGCTTGACAACCCGCCGCCCAGCGGCACTTCGCTCGTCACGAGCATGTCGAAGCCGGCCACGCGCGCACCGTTTTCGGCGAGCAGGCTGGCGACGCCGGCCACATAGCTCGTCCAGTGCGCATGCACGCCCATCCGCCAGCCATCGGCCGGCCAGGTCTGCTCGTCGTTCATGTCGAGCGAAATCAGCCGCACCAGCGCGTCCTGCCGAACCGCGCAGGCCACCCACGTGTTGTGCTCCAGCGCCAGCGGCAGAACGAAACCATCGTTGTAATCAGTATGTTCGCCGATCAGGTTGACGCGTCCCGGCGCGCGGGTCACCACGCTACAGGGACGGCCAAACCGTTCGGCGAAGGCCTCACGCGTTCGCTCGCTGTTCATGCGGCTGGGTTTCCTGCTGTCCGCGCTGCTGCAAGGCCGGCATCATCTCGCCGATCTCATGTGCGTAGCGGCTATTGGGGAATTCACGAATAATCGTCTCGCCGACGCTGATGGCCTCGGCGAACTTCTGGTCACTGACGGCGATGCTGAACTGCACGCCCATTTGCAGCAGTCGAGCCTTGAAGACGCCGCGTGCCGAGTCCTTCAGCGCTGCCACCTCGCTGGGCGTCAGGTACTCGTTCAACTCGATAAGAATCTGGTGTGCCTGGTCGAGGGCCTCGAGATGCACGGCCCGATCATAGTCCCTAAGCAGGCCGCGTTTGCGCTGCTGACGCCGCAGCTCGAGTTCACGTGGCAACCCGCGAATGCGCTCATCCTCCGGAAACAGAGCCTGCAACCGCTCGGTCTCGGTGCGCGCCTGCTGCCACTTGTGGGCGGTGCACAGATCCTCGAACCGCCGCAGCGCCGCATCGAGCTTCTCGGAGGCCGTCGCACCGCGTGATTTCTCCAACTCCTCTCGCAAGCGCTGAGCCTCATCGTGGCAGCCGAGTTCCTGTTCCATCTCGCTGATGAGGTGTTCGGCCGCTTCCCAGTCCTGCCGCACCATCGCGCCGTTGACCATGTCGCGGATGAACTCGCGGTCCTTCTCGCGATAGACGATACGCTTGGCCCAATCCGACAACGCGCTGTTCTCGGCGACTGTTCCGCTGTACTGACTCTGCCGGCGCAGCTCGTCAATCGCTTCGAGCATGACACCATACGTGCGATAGGTCGTGCTGGCCTGCTTCAGCGCGACCAACAGCATGTAGTAGACCAGCACACCGGCGGCCAGCAGAACCATGCTCACCCCGAACAGCCCCAGACCCTGCGCCACCTGACCGCTCGCGATCTGGGTCACGCCCCCAATCATGCCGAGGCACGCGCCGATGATCAGAATGACCAGCAAAACCGACGCGACGCGCCGCAACGTTGGATTGTGGACTGCTGATGTTGGCACGAGTCACCTCCGTGTGCTGAGCCATGAGCTACCGACCGGATACCACAGGGCCACGCCCCACCGTCAGTACAACGCCATCGACCCCGACCAACGCCGCGCCGCACACAACCGGCACAGCGCAACGACCGCCGTCAGATTGGCGACAACGTACGCCGGTTATGGCAACTGGTCAATTCGACGCATGGAATCTGGGATCTGAATGGCGAATGGTCAGCATGTCGGCGACAGCAAAGCCGTGGCTCAGACGATGGACTCCGAGTCATCGTTTCCGGTCTGGTCAGTGTCGATGTCCTCGATTCCGCCGCCATCGGTCGTGTCGTCGGTGGACGAGTCGTCTGTGGTATCGTCCGTCTGGCCATCGTCGGCGGTTGTGTCGTCGGTGGATGTATCGTCGCTGGTCGTCGCCAGCGTTGGAAACAGCGGACGCATCCAATCCTTGAATGTTTCAACTACCGTGTCGGACGACAAGCCGAGGGCGAGGGCAGTGAAGAAACTATCCAGCAGACTATTCGCGAGGCTGGTAGCAAACTCCGCGTCGTCACTCGTTGACTTGGCCGTATCAGCGGTCTTGCCGAAATCAGAGGCAGTCATCTGAATACCACGCACGGCGCTGGTGTCGCCGCCCTGGGCCTCGACCATATCCAGGATCATCTGGGTCAGGTCGCTGGTCGTGGAACTGGTCGAACTGGATGATGTGCTGCTCGTGCTCCCGAGCAGATCGGCCAGCGAACTGAGCGATGAGCTGCTGCCAGCAAGGCTCAGCAGACTGCTGAGACTCGATGCGCTCGAACTGCTGCTCGTGCTACCAGTGTCGTATATCACCCCGCCGTTGAAAATCCGCTGGGCATTCACTTCGTTGTGTGCCGCCACGGCCCGCCTAATCGCGACGCCTGGGCTGCGCGCCTGGACGTTCCCGCCGCTCACGGCATCCATGGGGCTGTCATACGGCGAATACGTCTGGGCCGCCGCGAAAGGTGCGAGCAACAAGAGGCCGGCGACGAGTATCAGGGTCGATTTCATTAATCTGCTCTCCCAGGCTACGGACTATCCCTCACCGGGTCGATCTACGCCTATTATACCCGTTCGGTCAATCGCGGTCGCGTGCCCAATCGCGGAAGTCCGAGGAACCCCAGAATGTCGAATGAACGGAATTATCGGATGTCGACTATCTCGCTAGCGGCGGCGGCACTTAGCCTGCTGCTCGCTGGCTGCGATCGTCAGCAGGACAAGCACGACGAGCTTCCACCAAAGGGCAGCGAGGTCTTCCTTATAGGCCCAGGACCCGAAAACGCTCGCTGGCCGGCAGTCGTCGCCGGCGCGCGACAGGCCATGCAACGCTATCCATACCTCCGGCTGCGGCTGCTCACGCCTCAACCGGGCAGCGGGACAACTGTTTCATCTCTGATTGAGCGCGCCATCAGCCAGGGCGCCAGTGCCATCGCGCTCTGGATCGACAACGAGACCGGCCACGACATCGAGCTCGAAGCCGCCCAACGCCGCGGCATCGTCCTTGTCACCATGAACGACCACCTACCCAACAGCCCGGGTATCTCGCACGTGGACGTCAATATGTCGGAGGGGGCAGCTCGACTCGGGCAGCGCCTGCCCGAGATCGCCGACGGCCACATCAGCTATGTGCTGCTTCACGCCCGCGGCCGCGACCCGGTTGCCACCGCCTGCCACGACCGTTTTCTTGAACGCGCGCGCAACCACAGCTCGATTCACGAGTTAACTGAGCGCAACCTCCGCGGCACTGATCAGACGCCCCAGGAGTTGGTCGACGAGATGCTGGGGCTCTTTCCCAGTGCGTCACTTGTGATAACTCTCGACCGCGACCTATGGGGCGGCCTCCGGCCCGGAATCAGCCTTCCAGAGACGAGTCGGTTCGTGGCACTGAGCGCCGCCCCGGCGTTGTGGCCCGCCCTGCGCGACGGAAAGGCTGCCGCTCTTGCCGGCCCGCTCGATGGCGACATCGGACGAGCCGCCATCGAACTCATCGCGTCCGAACTGGCCAGCGAGCAAGAGGACACCTCCATGCGCGTCATCGAGTGCGAGGTGGTTACACCAGCCAACCTGGACGACTTCGCGCGCCGGTACGCCGACGCGGCCGGCATCCCGCTGGCAGACCTCCCCATCGCCATTCCGACGACCCAGCCAGCAAGCGCGCCCGGCGACGGCTAGCCGCTATCGCCTTCGCCTAATCGCGCAGGATCGTCACCGAGTCCTCATAGCCATCCTGGTCTACCAACTTGAGCTCGATCTTGTCGTGCTTGCCGACTGTGGCCAGTGCCTTGTTCAGATCGGCCACGGTCCGCACAGGCTTGCCGTTACAGCCGATGATCACGTCCCCACGACTCAACGCGATCGCGACGTCCTGGTTGTCGGGATCAAAGTCCACCACGACAACGCCGCGCGTGGACGGTTTGTAGCCAAGGCCTTCGGCCGCTCTGGCACGCAACGTCCGCGTGCGAAGCCCGATCCGCTTCACATCCAGCCACTCGACGGTGGGACCGGATCGCAGAAGACTGTCCGGCTGGAGCGCCAGTGTGACCTTCACAGACCGCGGCTTGCCGTCGCGCACTACTTTCAGATGGATATCGCGTCCGGGTGGCACGTCCGCGATCATGTTCCGAAAGTGGTCCATGTTGTCGATCGGCTGATCGTCGATCGACAGAATCACGTCCTCGACCATCAGCCCGGCTTTTTCTGCCGGCGTGTCCTCCAGCACACCATCCACGAGAACACCGCCGCGGTCCTTCAGCCCGAAGATCTCAACGTCCGGCTGGCTGAGATCCGCCATACCGATCCCCAGCCAACCACGCCTGACCCGGCCTTCCGCGACCAACTGCCTCGCGATCTTCTTCGCCAAGTTCGACGGAATCGTGAACGCGACGCCGGCGTTGTACGCGTCACCCCGCGTCGCGATCGCGGTGTTGATGCCGATCACCTCGCCGCGCAGATTTAGCAGCGGTCCGCCGGAGTTGCCTGGGTTGATGGTGGCGTCGGTCTGGAGAAAGTCCTGGTATGTGATAGAAACGCCGCCGATCCGTGAGCGCCCCGTAGCGCTGATGATCCCATGCGTGACGGTCTGCGCCAGCCCAAAAGGCGCCCCTACCGCCAGCACCCAATCACCGACGTCCATCTTGTCTGAGTCGCCCAGCGGCAGCGCATGCAGGTCGGGCGCGTCGATCCGGATGACCGCGAGGTCTGTCTTCGGATCGGTTCCCACGACAGTCGCCTCGAATTCGCGCTCGTCCGCCAGGCAGACAGTGATCGAATCGCGGTTCTCCACGACATGGTTGTTGGTGAGAATCAGGCCGCTGGTGTCGAAGATGACGCCGCTGCCGGAACCGGGCGGCGGCGCTTGCAGGAACTGATCCAGCATACCATCGGGCACGTGCAGTTCCTCGCGCAGTCGCTCGCGCAACTCCGCCGCCTCGTCTTCCTCGTATTCACCACCCGCCACGCGGATGTACACGACCGCCGGCTTGGCGGCCCGCGCCACCATGCGGAAGGCGTTGGACACGTTTTCGACGCGTGCCAGCTCGGACTCGTCCACGCGTGGCTTGTCGCGCACGCCGGCCGGCACCGCAAGCCCGACACCATTCGCCGTGATCACAAACGACAGTACTAGCGCGCCGATCATCCGCGCCGCTCGCGATCCCTGAGCACTGCTCACGAGTATGCCTCCTGCAACACCATCAAACCGTCTCGGCCATCGACCGGTGACAATCCTCTACCGACCCGCATGAGACCAAGTCCCAGACTATTGTACGCGTGACGGCGTCGCCGGACGCGTTCGGACAGAGTGCAACGTCTTGGCGAGGGGCCCAAGCTCCGCGGCAATGATCGCTG
>JAFGRR010000528.1 GCA_016935035.1 Phycisphaerae bacterium
GATTCGCACGACCGGGTAATCCGCCGACAACGCCGCGTAGGCGTCGCGGCCGCCGAGCACGAGCACGTCATGTCGACGCATCAAGGTCGGTAACACCGCCGCCGTCCGGGTCGCGTGGCCGCGCCCGTACCCCATCACGCCGTATGCAATCCGCACGAGTTGTCCTCCTCGTAACACGGATACATCGTTGTGTCCGCACGTACAGTAAAGCATTCGTGGGCGGGCCCGCAATGTTTTCACCGACGATGGTTTAGCGTGTGCAGTAACAGGCTGGTGTCAAGCGTGGGTGGGCATTGCGCTAAAGCGGACGCTACACGGTCGTTGCGGGTTTTGCACTGCCGCGGCGAACTGAGGCTAACAGTCCGGCGGCCAGTCCGAGAAACAGTACGCCGGAGCCACCGGCCGAGACGAACGGCAACGATATTCCCTTGGTGGGGACACTGTTGGTCACCACGCCCACGTTAAACGCTGCCTGAAGCGTGATGGTTATGGTCAGGCCGAGCGCGAGCAGCTTGCCAAAGGCGTCGCCGGCCCGACGCGATAACCACCACCCGCGTGCCAGCAGGAGCACGAACAGCGTGACGATCGCCAATCCGCCCGCGATCCCCAACTCCTCGCAAATGATGGCGAGAATAAAGTCATTGTTGGCCTGCGGCAGAAAGCCGTATTTCTGCACGCCCGCCCCGAGCCCGCGTCCCCACCAGCCGCCCGAACCGATCGCCAGCATGGCCTGGTTAATCTGATAGCCGTCGCCTTGCGGGTCAGGCGTACCGAAAACCCAGGTCTCGATGCGCTGGACGCGGTACTCCTTGTACATCTCGAACCCCGCCATCGCCGACACCGCCAGCATCGCCACCACGCCCAGTTGCGACCAACTCACCCGCCGCAGCAGCCGTACCACGCCCAAAACCGCGATTGGCGCCGCCATCAGCGGCAGCGCTGCCCACCGCGGCGGTCCGATCAGCCAGTTCAGAATGAACGCCGCCGTCGCCGCCACTCCCAGCAACACCAGGAATGCCAGATGCCGCCACTTTGCCCGTGCCACGACCAACATCACCACCATTATGACCGCCAACAGCGCCCCGGTGCCGAAGTCCTCCTTCGCAATCAGCCCGATCACCAACCCCGCCGACGCGACCAGGAACATGAAACCCCGCCAGAACCGCGACAGATCAAACACCGGCGACGTTAGCAGCGCTGCCATGTAAACCACCAGCACCAGCTTCGCGACCTCGCCCGGCTGAAACGTCAGCACCCCCGGTATCACCGTCACGCCGCGCAACGCCCCGCCGCCGCTGTGCCCGATCCCCGGCGTATACATGGCCACCAGCAGCCCGAACGCCACCAGCCACAGCGCCACCGGCTTCCACCCGTCATGATCCTCGCGCCACGCCAGCACGCGGTAGTCGATATGTGCACCGACGAACAACGCCACCAACCCCGCGATGGCGAACAGGCACTGCCGCATCGGCGGCTGCAAGAGGTCGTTCCAGTTCCACGCCGCCCGTTGCAGCGACACCGAGCTCGAGACGACCATCGCCGCCCCGATCATCATCAAGAGCCCGACTAGAAAAACGATCGGCCCGTCATACGCCGGCGCAGCCGCGTCGAGGCGCGTGTCGTCGCTGGCCTGAGTTGGTCGGACCGTCACGACTCTACCTCAGCTTGATGGTCGCCAACGCGAAGGCGGCAAAGAGGGCCGCGATCAGCCAGAAGCGCATGACGACCTGCGTCTCGGACCAACCGCCCAGGTGGAAGTGCCAATGCAGCGGCGCGCAGCGGAAGAAGCGTTTGCCGCCGGTGGATTTGAAGTAGAAGATCTGGATGAGGACCGAGATGGCCTCGATGACGAAGATGCCGCCGACGATGAATAGCATCAGTTCAAGCCGCGTGACGATCGCAACGAAGCCCATCAGCCCGCCCAGCGGCAGTGAGCCGGTGTCGCCCATGAAGACCTGCGCCGGATAGCCGTTGTACCATAGAAATCCTAGACAGGCCCCGATCACCGCCCCGCACATCACCGCCAGCTCTTCCGCCCCGCGCACGTGAAAGAACAGCAGTCTGTTGCATAAGACGTCATCCCCCACCACCACTGCCAGCGCCATGAACACCGCCGCCGTCAGAACCATGCATCCGCTCGCCAGACCGTCCATCCCGTCGGTCAGATTGACAGCGTTGGACGTCCCGGCAATGACGACGACTGTGATGATCCAGAAGACCGGCCCCGCGATCAGCACCCCGTTGTACGCCCCCAGCGGCTCACCCTTGTAGAACGGCACGCTAAGCACGTTGAACGGCGTGTACTCCTTGTCGATCTTGGTGAAGCGGTCTTCCTCGGCGATAGCGCTGCCGGCCCGGAAGATGAACACCGCCAGCAGAGCACCGAGCGCGATCTGGAATACCAGCTTCTCCCACATCTTCAACCCGTCGCGCGAACCGCCGCGCCGCGCCGAAGTCAGCTTCAAGTAATCATCAACCCCGCCGAGCATGGCCAGCCAGACGATGCAGAACAGCCCCATGCGAACGTAGAACACGCTTAGGTTCGCAAGCAGGATCGTGGTCAGGAAGATCGCCACGACGATCAGGATGCCGCCCATCGTCGGGACGTTCTTCTTGAGCTTGAGCATCTCGTTGAGCTTGTCGTGGTCGAATTGCGCCTGATCGCCGACCTTCAGCTTAACCAGCATGTGGATGACGCGCGGCCCCAGCGCCCACACGATCAGGAACGCCATCAGCACGGCGATTCCAGCCCGAAACAGCGGGCTGCCGTACGCGTACTCGGTCTCACCCCTCATCCACCAGTCAAAAAGCTGGTACAGCATTCGTCATCCCGTCGGGGTCAGTCGACCACGCCGCAACACCGGCTCGACCAAACGCTCGAGCCCCACGGCGCGTGAACCTTTCAACAACACAACGTCCCCCGGACGCAACCGCCCGGGCAGCCGCTCGGCCACGTCGGCCACGCTGGCATAACGCTCGATGTTCGGGCCGAACGGCCGATCATCGCGCAGTACATCCGACATCAACTCCGCCGCCGGCCCGACCAGGCCGATCTCGTCGAGCGAACTGTCGCGCAGACGCTCGGCGATCACGCGATGCAACCGCAGCGCCGCGGCACCGAGTTCACGCATTTCGCCGATGATCGCCACACGCCGCCCGCCGCACGGCTGCGTCAGCAGCATCTCCAACGCCGCCAGCACGCTCTGCGGATTGGCGTTGTACGAGTCGTTCAGGACCGTCAGTTCGCCGTCGACGACGATCTCGCAGCGCATCGGCGGCGGCGTCAGCCCGCTCAGCCGTTCCGCGATCTCCTCGTGCTCGAAGCCCAGCCGCCGCGCGATCGCGATCGCCCCCAGCGCGTTCACCGCGTTGTGCGCGCCCGGCATCGGCAGCCGATACTCGAATCGCCCGTTAACCTCGAAATGCAGCCACGGATGCTCATAGCGCGCCGCACTCAGCCGCAGGTCCGCGTCGTCACCGCGTCCGAACGTCGCAATCGTCACGCCGCCGTCTGGCAGATGCCTCCGAATCAGCGGCTGATCGATGTTGACCGCCGCGAAGCCGCCCGTAACGGCCGACAGCAGCGAGCACTCTTCAGCGGCGACGCCTTCGAGATCGCC
>JAFGRR010000529.1 GCA_016935035.1 Phycisphaerae bacterium
ACCTTCCCAAAAGCGAACGCATGGGCAATGTCCTGGTCCCCCATGCCCTGCCCGAATGCGCCGATCGCGCCCAGGATGTTCGCGTGCGAGTCGGTCGAGACAAACGTCTCACCCGGGCAAATCAGCCCCTGGTCGATCGCGATGTGCGTGCCAATGCCGGCATCGATGTCGAAGATGCGCATGCCGCTCTCGCGTGCAAACATGCGGCAAGCCTGCTGATTGGCCGCATACTTCTGATCCGACCCGCCCGGATTGCAGTCGAACGTAAAGAATGTCCGCCCCGGATCGGCGAGTTCGAGCCCGTTATCGCGGATGTTCTTAACGACATTCGCCCCGCCGAAGTCGCGGGCAACGCGTGCGTCGATCTTGACGTCAACAATCTCGCCAGGCGCGACATCTCGACCGGCGTGGTTAGTGAGGATCTTCTCGATGATAGTCTTGGGCATGCGGGGCTCCGATAGAACCGGTGACTGATAGCTGGAGGCCACTAGGTCAACTCGCCATGTGCCATAGTCACAATGGGGCTAGTCGTCAGTAAACCCGTCATGTTGCTCTGCACTGTTTCTAGGCACCGCGGGCATCCGCTTCAACGTCGCCAGCTTCACGATGCTGCAGAACAGCATGACAAAAGCACTTCCGAACACAATAACCTGGAACAGCCATCCCGGACATCCCAGGTCGGTTGCTGCCAGGTATGGCTCGGCGTAGTTGCTGCCCCAGAAGACAAGCTTCCGAAGCCCCCACACGGGCAGCGTGTAGAGCACCGCATCGAGCCACCAAATGCTGAGCAGGGCAAGCCCCCAGGTTAGTATCCCACGCTTCCGCCGCCGCAACAGCATGACCGTTGCGAACACGGCGACAAGCCACGTGCTCAGTGATCCCCCCAAACGCACCACCGCGTCACTGGTGAAATCCATCAACCCGTCATTGCCGCACATTCCGAAGTGGAACCCAAAGGGCCACCCGATCCATGTCACGTCTGGATAGACGCGCAACCCCAGCACCTCAACGAACGTGATTGTGCCGCCGCAGAGGATGCATGTCAGCCCGTGGCCAACGACCTCGTGCCACAGAATCCCAATGATGCCGGACAGTGTCAGTGCTGCCGCGACCGCGAAGACTCTCAGCGATGCGCCCAGAAAAAACCGTGCTTTGTGACCAACTGCCCGCGGCATAACAGCCCCCACAAGCCGTAGGAAACGCCGCCCTGGCCTACCCAGTTAACGGCCGACTACTACTGAATCAACGTCCCGCCGGCCATCATAACCAACGGATTGAATGTCGCGAAATCGGCCTGGTGAATGAGAACGGTCTCCAGGCATTGCGGCCGGCCGTCGCCTTCCTTGGCGTGGCAGGCGATGGTGTTCAGGATCTCGTCAGGCAGACCGACTTCATAGGCCAACGCTGTGCCGGAGATCGGGTGGCGGGCGCACATGCCGGCACGGCTCTTGCGCACGTTGCCCTGCTCGTCCTTCTCGAATTCGAGCAGCTTGCCCACGTCGTGCAGCAGCCCGCCGAGCAGCAGGCGGTCGTAGTCAATCGCGTACGGCAGCTTGGCGTAAGCCGCCTCCTGGGCCTTGGCGAGCTGATAGGCCCCCTCGGTGACGGCGATCGTGTGCTCGATGAAATTAACGCCGCGCGTATTGGTCAGCAGCGTGAACGGCATGCTCCTCAACTCATCGACCGACTCCCACCCGCCACGCTGACAAGCCAGCGCCCAGGCCTTGACGGTCTTGGCCTTAAGATCGGCGTCCGTGACACGTTCGAGAGTGGAGGCGAACAGTGACGTGATATCGGCTTCGGTGATCATGTGGTGCGCTCCGGTGTGGATCGACGGGCAGTAGTCTCTGTCGTCAGTTGTTAGTCATTAGTTCTTGGCTATTGGTTCTTTAGTCCTGGCGCTTGGTGTGCTTTTGGCGCTTCCATAGATTCACCAGCTCTTCGGCAACCTTGTGGTCCTGTGCCGGGTTGGGCGGCAGCCCCATCCTGGCCCGGATTACGTCGTTTAGGTAACGCGCAATGTCGTCGGTCGTGGCTCCTCGGTCGAGAAGGCCGACTATCGCGGGTGCATAGCCATCGTACTCATCTGGCGACTCATCAACCAATCCGAGCGGATCCCAGCGACGAAGGGCAGCCAGCACGAGTCCGTGGCCCTCTCGATAGCGTCGTTTTAACCGCTCACGATCACACATCACCCGCACTCCACAGAAGCGTCCCTGGGACGAACGCCCAATGTGGCGGCCGCCCCCCGTGGTGGCCGTTGAACGCAGTAAGCGCCACCGCGCCAGCGCCAATACGGCCGCGCAACATTCCACGGACACAACTCGTCACAATTCAACAAACACCTTCGTCCACGGCCACTCGTCCCACCGCTTGACCAACCCCGCACGACAAGGATCGTCGGCGATGTAGTACATAACCCGCTGAACCGTCTCGCCCAATCGGCATACATGATCATGAGCCGACCGCTGCCAGAGTGGCGGCTGTCCGCCGCCCTTCATGAATCGGTTGGTCGTATAGCTCTTAAACGAATCAAGCCACTTCGCTACGGACACGCCACTGTCGCCGGGCGACAACAACACGTGCAGATGATCGGGCATCAGGCAATAGCCGTAGAGCCGGTAGTCCAGCTTCTGGCAGTAGAACTCGACGTTGTCGCAGACCATCCTGGCGATATCCTCGGCCGCGAACGGGCAACCGGTGTGGGCGCGTACTGTGACGTGGATGTCTATGTCGCCGCCGTAGTCGCAGTTGTCCAGGCGCACTGCTCGGCCGCGGCCGTATGTCGCGAGGTCACGGAGGGGGGTGCTGGAGCGTGACTTGTCGGACATCGCCGATACCTCTCCTACGCTACCGCGGTAGCCGTTTCGATGCCCTACGTCGGCCGCGGGGGGCCGACGCTACCTTGGGCGGCTTGACGCTGCCGCGTGATGGTTGCTCTCACCATACGTCGGCCGCGGGGGGCCGACGCTACTTTGCTGGCCGCCACGGGGGGCGGCCGCTACTTGGCGGACGCCCCGCGCGTGGGGCGGCTAGAGCTTGTCAATCACGGCATCCGTCATCTGCTGTGTCGTCGCTGCGCCTTGCTTGATTACGTCCGGGCCGCCCTTGAGCTTCAGCATGTCGTAGGCCTGCACCTTGCCCTCGGCGATGACGGCGGCGATGGCGTCGCGGATGCGCTTGGATTTGTCGGTCTCGCCGATGTGGTCGAGCATCATGCACGCGCTCAGGATCATCGCGATCGGGTTCACGATTGACGGATCGAGATTCTCATACTTCGGAGCCGAGCCGTGCGTCGGCTCAAAGACCGCCACCTCGTCGCCGATGTTGGCACTGCACGCGAAGCCCAGACCGCCGACCAGGCCGGCGAAGCCGTCGGATACGATGTCGCCGAACATGTTACCGGCGACGATTACGCCGTAATCCTCGGGGTTCTTGGTCAGCCACATCATCTGCGCGTCGATATTGGTCTCCCAGACGTCGATGCCGGGATAATCCTTGCCGATGGCGCGCGTCTCGAGCGTCATCATGCCCGACGTCTCGCGAATGACGTTGGGTTTCTCGCAAATCGTGACCGACTTGTAGCCGAACTTTTTGGCATACTCGAACGCCGCCCGCGCGATCCGCCGGCAGGCCTTGCGGGTGAAAATGCGCGTCGAGACGGCCAGGTCCTCGCGCGGGCAATCCTTGAAGTTCGCGAACTTCGGGTGCGTGCTCAGCGCCTCGTACACCTGGTCCGGCGGATTGGTCCACTCGACGCCGCCGTAGAGACCTTCGGTGTTCTGGCGGAAGATGACCACGTTCACCGGCGGCTCTTCATACTGGTTGCCGTGCGTGCGGCGGATGAAATTCAGCGGGTTGCCCGGGAACGAGATGCACGGGCGAATGCAGATGTCGAGGTTGAAACGCTGGCGCAGACCGACGATCGGGCTGTAATAGACGAATCCCTTGTCGCGCAGCTCCGGCGAAAGCTCGGAAGCGGCCTTGTCCTTGGGCTTGGACGTGATCGCACCGAACAGGCCGACCTTGTGCTGGGCCAGCAGGTCGATCGTGCGATCGGGCAGGGCGTTACCCTCCTTGATCCAGAACTCCCAGCCGATGTCGGCGTGCATGTAGTCAGCCTTGAAACCCGCCGCTTCGAGCACGCGGATCGACTCCGGCAGCACGACCTTACCGATTCCATCACCCGGCATTGAGACAATGGTGCGTTTCGCCACGTTGAAGCTCCTCTCTCGCGGCCCCATCCGGTCCGGACCGCCCGCAGCCTGAGATGTGACCCCCGGTCACCCGCGGACCGGACGCCGATGCATAAACCCCGTATCATAGCGACCTGGCCCCGACGTTCACAGCCGCCCGCCGCCCAATCCGAGCCCGAAGCGGGCATGAAGAAGGGACTGAGGGACGTAGGGACGAAGGGGACTACGAAGACGGCCGACGAGACGGCGGCCGCTACGTGCCCACACCGGAGGAATCGGCGTATGCGTAACACGACCACACGGGCAGGCCGCCCACATCACCAACTGTCAAACGCCATCAGCCTGGGCCTTGCCTGCCTGGCCCTGCTTGTCGCCACCGGCTGCGCGAGTACCGGGCCAAAGATGGTGGCGGCAGCCGATGTCGAGCTCGTCAACCTGCGCGACGTCGATCCGACGTTGATCATCGACGCCCGCTACGCCACCGCCGACAACTTCGCCGGCGTCCGCATGTATCCCAAGAACGAGATCTTCCTCGAACGCGGCGCCGCCGAGGCTCTCAAACGCGTGCAGACGCGCCTGCGGGCGATGCAGTTGGGGCTGAAGGTGCTCGACGGCTACCGCCCGCACGAGGTGCAGCGCCGGCTGTGGGAGATCATGCCCGACCCGCGCTACGTCGCCCGACCGGAAAGAGGCTCGCGGCACAATCGCGGCTGCGCGGTGGATGTGACACTTGTTGACCTAGCCGGCAATGAGCTGCCCATGCCGACACCGTTCGACGAATTCTCCGACAGGGCCCACCACGACTACATGGACCTGCCGCCCAAAGTCCAGATCAACCGCGCCATTCTCAGGGAGACGATGACCGCCGAGGGCTTCACGCCGTTATCAAGCGAATGGTGGCACTACGACGCCCCCGGCTGGGAACGCTTCCCGATTCTCGACGTGAACCCCTACGGACAGCCGCTATTCCCCGACAGCGAGCAGTAAATGTAGCGGTCACCGTCTCGTCGGCCGTCTTGTCGTTGTGGCATGTTGGCGCCGCCACCGTGTTCGTTTGCGCGTTCTACGGCCGACGAGACGTCGGCCGCTAAACACGTTGAGGCCTTAGTCTTCCGGCTCCAGCACCGTCATGAAGGCCTTTTGCGGGATCTCGACGTTGCCGATGTTCTTCATGCGTTTCTTGCCGGCTTTCTGCTTCTCCAGCAGCTTGCGCTTGCGGGTCACGTCGCCACCGTAGCACTTGGCGGTTACGTTTTTGCGGAACGGCTTGATCGTCTCGCTGGCCAGGATGCGCGAGCCAATGGCGGCCTGGAGGCGAACCTCGAACTGCTGGCGGCCGATCTCGCGGCGGAGACGGATCAGGAACTTGCGACCGCGGCGGTCGGCGCTGGAGCGGTGGCAGATCAGGCTGAGGGCATCGACCTTGGTGTGGTTGACCATGATGTCCAACTTGACCAGATCGCCGGCCCGAAAACCGATGACGTGATAGTCCATTGTCCCGTAGCCGCGCGTCCCGCTCTTCAGCTTGTCGTAGAAGTCATACAGGATGTCGCCGAAGGGGAAGTCGTAGGTCAGCATGACGCGTTGCGGCGAAAGATACTCGGTGCGTTTGTATTCGCCGCGGCGCATCTCGGCCAGCTTCATGACGTTGCCGACGCTCTCGTCGGGCGTGATGATCTGCATCTCGACCCAGGGCTCGCGCAGCTCCTCGATGGCGCTGGGATCGGGCAAATCGCCGGCGGCTTCGACACGCTTGATTTCACCGTTTTGCAGCAGCACCTCATAGGTCACGCTCGGCGCGGTTTGGACCACGCTGACGCCGCACTCGCGTTCGAGCCGCTCCTGCACGATCTCCATGTGCAGCAGCCCCAGGAAGCCGCAGCGATAGCCGGGCCCCAGCGCATCGCTGTGCTGGGGATTGTAGGTGAACGATGAGTCGTTGAGACTCAGGCGTTCCAGCGCCTCGCGCAGGTTATCGTACGATTCGCCGCTGGAGGGGTAGAAGTCGCAAAAGACCATCAGCGCCGGCGGCTTGTAACCGGGCAGAGCCTTCGGCGCGGGGTGGACGGCGTCGGTGATAGTGTCGCCGACGGTCACGTCCTTGAGCGTCTTGATCGAAGCCACCATGTAGCCGGTCTCGCCAGCGGATAGCGTCTGACAGGGCGTCACGCGCGGGCGGAACTTGCCGAGCTCCGTGATTAAATACGTCCGCTGCCGCCCCATCAGCAGGATCTTCTGCCCCTTGCTGATCGTGCCCGCGACCATGCGGATGTAGCAGATCACGCCGCGATAGTCGTTGTACTCCGAATCGAAGATCAGCGCCTGAAGCGGGGCCGCCGGATCACCCTTGGGCGGCGGCAGGTGCTCGACGACCGCCTTCACAAGCTCCGGAATGCCCACGCCGCTCTTGGCGGAAATGAACTGCACGTTGTCGGCGCTGATGCCGAGCACGTGCTCGATCTCGATGGCGGTGTCCTCGGGGCTGGCGCCGGGCAGGTCGATCTTATTCACCACCGGGATAATCTCGAGGTCGTTGCCGACGGCAGCGTAGGCGTTGGCGACTGTCTGGGCCTGGACGCCCTGGGTGGCGTCCACCACCAACAAGGCCCCGTCGCACGCCGCCAGGGCCCGGTCAACCTCGTAGTGAAAGTCAACGTGTCCGGGCGTGTCGATCAGGTTGAACATGTAGGTTTCGCCATCCACGACCATTTCGATGGTGACCGCGGAGGCTTTGATGGTGATGCCGCGCTCGCGTTCGAGATCCATCTCGTCGAGGATCTGCTCCTTGAGATCACGCAGCGCCACGGCCCCGGAGAGCTGGAGCAGCCGATCGGCCAGCGTGCTCTTGCCGTGGTCGATGTGGGCGATGATGGAGAAGTTGCGGATTTTCTGCTGGTCCATGGAAAACACTACCTGGTCGCAACCAGCGTCAGCCCTTCACGACTCGGGGCGCGCGTGGCCGGTTCGAACCGCGTAGTATAGCGTATTCGGGAGCGGGAGCGGAGTCCGGTTACCAGCGAGTGTGTCGATCAGGGTTTGCCGGCGGGGACGGAAATCCCGACGGCGTCGGCGATCGCCCCCAGGAGCCGCTGACGGTCTATGGGTTTACTCACATAGTCCGTGCAGCCGGCGGCGATGCACTTGTCGCGATGGTGGCCCATGGCATGGGCCGTGAGAGCAATAATAGGCAGCTTCAAGCCATCGCCGCGCAACAGCTCGGTGGCACGGTAACCGTCGAGCACCGGCATCTGCATGTCCATCAGAATCACGTCAAAGGGCTGGCCAGCGGAACTGGCGGCACAGGCAGCCTCGACGGCCAGTCGCCCGTTCTCGGCGACCGTCACTTCGGCGCCGGCCCTTTGCAGAATGTGGCTGATGAACCGCTGATTGTCCGGGCCATCCTCGGCCAGGAGAATGCGGCATTCGAGCCGCACCTCGCCCAGCGTCTTAGGCAGCGGCTCATCACGCCGCCTAGCCAGCGGTGCCCGTACCATTCTGACGTGCCCGAGCGACCCGGTGGCGATCGTC
>JAFGRR010000530.1 GCA_016935035.1 Phycisphaerae bacterium
CCGCCAACTCAGCCAGACGTTTATCAATGTCCGCGACCGTCACCGCCGCCGCCGCCTCGACCGAGAAGGACTCAACCACGTGCGACGCGACAACCGAACCGCGCGCCATCGCGGCCCGCAGCGTCGGACCGTTATAACGGCCTTGTGCGGCCAGATATCCCATCATCGCGCCGGCGAAGCTGTCGCCGCAGCCCGTCGGGTCAACCACCTTGGTTGTCGGGTAGGCCGGCATGATGAAGAGGTCATCGTGCGATATGAGCAAACTGCCGTGCTCGCCTTTCTTTACGACTACGAAGCGCGGTCCGAGCTTCAGAATCTCGCGGGCCGCCGTGATCAGGTTGGTTTGGCCGCTGAGCATGCGTGCCTCGGCGTCATTCAGCACCAGGCCGTGCACGACCGCCAGCGTCTTCTTCAACTCGGCCGGTTCGTTCTCGATCCACAGGTTCATCGTGTCGCAGACGATCAGGTCGGCGCCGGCGAACCGCTCGGCGACGCTGCGTTGCAGCGCCGGGTGCGTGTTCGCCAGAAAAACGCACTTGCTGTCGGCGAAGGCGGGCGGAATCGGGGCGCCCTGTTCGCCGAGCACGTTCAGGGAGACGTCAACAGTTTCGGCCTCGGCCATGGCGCCGACGTACTTGCCGTGCCAGCGGAAGGTCCGACTGCCGGCACGGACTTCGAGCCCGGACAGGTCGATGGGTTTACTGCGCAGCGGTGCCAGGATGCCAGTGTCGAAGTCCTCGCCGACGACAGCGACGAGACGTACATCGGTGAAGTGCGACGCAGCCAGTGCGAAGTAGATCGCCGAGCCGCCCAGCACGTCCTCGACCTTCGCCAACGGCGTTTCCAGCGTGTCCAGTCCGATTGAGCCAGTGACCAGCAGAGACATCCGGTCCTCCTAACATCGTGGTTCATGCAATCCGTGCCACTGCTCTTGAGCAGTGAGCCCGCGCGCGGAAAAGCGAGGCACTGCTCGAGAGCAGTGGCACCTCGGCAGCCTGGCAGCCGGTTCCGACACGCCTGATCCAAGCACGCAGGGTATCGCAGCATCGCGGGTGACGCCACGTCACGGGTCGGCTACTCGCCAAAGTCGTACAGGTCGCAGGTCGCGTCGTCGGGGAGCGGGCGATTGGCCAGCCAGGCCGCGATGTCGTTGCCGAAGACCACCGCCTGATACTGCTCGTCGCCGCGCCAGATCCGCAGGTACCGCGATGGTACATGCGTGACCGCCCGGGTTCGCCGCACCAGCCGGGCCGCGTCGCTGTGCGATTCACTTACCGGTAACTCGACAATCAGGTGTCCGCCAAGCGCGAGTGTGCGCAGTGCACGCGGCACCAGCCGCAACGTGGCCTCCCGGCTGCGCAGCGCCGGCGGCGACGAACCGTCCAGCAGCAGCACCGTGGCGACGCCGTTGTGATACAGGTCCACCATCCATGCGTTCGTCGCGTCGGATTCGCTCGAACTGGATTGATGACATGTGTCGATGACGATGCCGAGTCGATCCACAAGCCATGCCCGGGCCGCAGGCGACGCATCAGGCGTCGGCGCCGTCGGCGCCGGTACGTGGCCAATCAACGGCAGCATCGCCAGCCAGCACGCGACAGCCGCCAGGCCGAGTACACGCGCGCGACGGCTGGGTTGGCGGTCGAGCACCAGGTACAGCCCAACCACCGCCGTTATGGCAATGCTTATCAACGGTCCGTGCGCCATCGGCGTGGTATTGCCGGTACAGCACGATCCAGCCATCAGGCCAATCGCCAGCCCGGCGGCGGTCGCCGTGCCGACGCGGGCCAGCAACAGCAGTGTGCTGCCATGTCGTGTGGCCATCTCGCGCGCCACACACAACGCGCAAGTGGTGGCGCACGCAGCGACGCCGACGAGCCGCACGTGCGGCATCGCAGCGCACAGCGACAGCGGCCAAACGATCGCGATAGCGAGAACCAGCAGTGGGGGAACCTCAGGATGTGCCAACCGGCGACGCAGCAGCCACGCGACCGCCATTGCGACGCACACGCTGGCCGGCAACTCGACGGCGCGCATGGCGATGGTGCGCAGGAGACGCGTTTGCGGGTTGATCGTCGAAATAAGGGCGATTCCGACCGTCGCCGCCGCCGTCGCCACCAGAACCAGTTGTGCCGTGCCGTACGCCGAGTCGATGCTGACGGGCGATTGCGGGCGCAGCGCGTCACCGCCGCGCTTGCGCCAAACGGCCAGCGAGCCGCCCATGAACAAGGTCGCGAGCGCCACCACCATGACGACACGCTGGCCATCCACAACCACCGCACACAGTGTCGCCGCGCCGGCGGCCAACGCGATTATTAGCCACAGTTCGAGTATCGCGCGCGGCGACGAGGTCAGCAGTCGCTGCCAGCCGTGCAGTGCCAGCAGTGCCACCGCTCCGATCAGGCCGGCCCACGCGAGCCCGATCAGCAGTGGCGTGTTCAGCATGACCTGGTGCAGCCAGGCCGGAGCGCCGATGTGCCCGGTCAGCCAGCCGCGGTAGGACTCCATCATTGCGGCCCCGGCGCAGATCAGCAGCCAACTGACGCCCAGCGTCAGCAGCAGCCCGCCGGCCAGCGTTGCCGCGAAATCAAACGTGATGCGCTGCGCGTCGAACGTCCCGTCGTCGCGTGCGTCTGGCCCTGATGCAGCGGCCTGTTGTTCGAGCCGCCGTGCCAACGCCCGGCGCAGCAGCCACAGCCCCAGCGTCACGCCAACGGACACCGCCACACCCGCGAGCATCATGGCGTGATTGGCGGTGCGGGCGTGAAAGCTCAGTTCGTGCACGCATACCAGCAGGGCGGCGGTTGAACCAAAGACGCTCAACGCCGCCGACGCGAATACCTGCGAGATCAGCCCAGGTGGGTGTTGGAGAGTCGGCAGACGAAACTGCGTCGGCGCGTCACCAGCCGCGTCGAGCACACGCGGCGCCGGGGGCTCGGAACACCCAGCCTTACCAGAGCCGTGTCGTCGTCGCCGACTCAAAACGCCTTCTCCCGCCTTCATCGAGTTGCACCAGCAGATCGCCTTCCTCGGTGATGTCCAACACGGTTCCCGAAACGCGGCGCGCATCCTGCTGGAGCTCAACGCGCGCGCCAAGATCGTCGCAGCGCGCCTTCCATGACGACAGCAGCGTACGCCAGCGCGCCGGCGACGGATTGCTCGGCGTAACGTGCCCATCGAGATGGCGTAGCAGTGCGGCCGCGACCCGCGCGCGTCTGATCGGCGTAATCGATTCGATCTCCAGCGATGTGGCCGACTCCGTCAACTCCGGCGGGAAGTGGCTACGGTGCTGCAGACAGTTGAGCCCGATGCCGATGATGACGGCCCGCCGACCATTGGTATCCGCCGGTACGCTGGTTGACTCCGCTAGTACGCCGCCCAGCTTGCGGCCGTCGATGACTATGTCGTTCGGCCAGCGGACGTTGGCGTGACAGTCGGTCGCGTTCTCGATGGCCTCGCACACCGCCAGCGCCGCCAGCAGCGTGCCGCCCGCGATCAGCGCCGAGCCCGGTGGTTCGTACAGCAGGACGCTGAGCACGATCGACGAGCCGCGCGGTGCGAGCCACTTGCGATTATGCCGACCGCGGCCGCTGGTCTGAAACTCTGCCCACGCGACGGTCCCGTCGGGAAGCTCTCCGACGCGCGACGCGAGATGAGTATTCGTGCTGTCGATTGTCTCCAGGATGTGCACGGCACTGCCGAGCCGCTGAAGCGGACTGGCGGGCAGCAGCTCATCATGGGTCAGTGGTCCGTGCATCTCGCCCCTGTAGCGGCCACCGTTCCCATCGGCCGTCTTCGTGGTTCTCATATCGGTCTGGCCATCGCTCGTTACACGTGGTGCTACAACTCGGCGTGGTAGTAGGGCTCCAACGTCTCGTACGTCTTGGCGGCGGCGTGCATCAGTTCCTGATACCGCTTCGTCCGCGACCGTTGCGGCTTATGAGTGAACTTGACCTTCGCGATCTGCTGGCAGGCGGCGGGCACGGTCTTGTACTGTCCGGCCCCGACCGCGGCCAGAATTGCCGCCCCCAATGCCGAACCTTCCTCCGAGTGCATCGCCGTGCAGCGCGCGCCGTAGACGTCGGCCTGCAATTGCCGCCACCATGCATTGCGTGCCCCGCCGCCGGCCAATCGCACCTCGCGTGTTTCGATGCCCAGTCGTCGCATGATCTCGATCTGTCGATTCATCCCGAGCGTGATGCCCTCGAGCACGGCCCGCACGATGTCGCCGCGCTGGTGGCGGCGCGTCAGGCCGACAAACGCTCCGCGCGCGTGCGGGTGCGGATACGGACAGCGTTCGCCGGTGAGGTAGGGATGGAACAGCAGCGTATCGTTCGGCTTGGCCGTGGCGGCCTCGGTGATCATCTCGGTGTAGATCATGTCGCGCGCGGCGCCGTCGGCGGCATCGGCCAACCGGTCGGCATAGAGCACTTCACGCAACCACTGCAAACTGCCACCCGCCGACAACATGCAGCCAAACACGCACCATGTTCCCGGCACGGCGTGGCAGAATGACTGTAGCATGCCCTGGCGATTGGGCACCGGCTTGTCGCTGTAGGCGAAGACCACGCCGCTGGTTCCCATCGTGGCCGACACCACGCCGCGTTTGACCACGCCGGTACCGACCGCCGCCGCCGCCTGGTCACCGGCGCCGGCGACCACGGGAATCCCAGCTTTCAGACCGAGGACCGTTGCCGCCTCGGTGGTCAGCGTGCCGATGACGTCGGGCGATTCCGCCATCGCCGGGAAAAGCGCCGGATCAAGCTCCAGCTTCTCCACCAGCGTCTGCGACCATTGCCGACGCCTGACGTCGAGTAGCAGCGTGCCCGCCGCGTCGGAGACCTCGCAGCGCCGCTCGCCCGTCAGGCGATAGTTGATGTAGTCCTTGGGCAGCACGACTGTTCGCACGCGGCGGAAGACGCTGGGCCGGTTGTTGCGCAGCCACAGGATCTTCGGCGCCGTATAGCCGGTCAGGGCGACGTTATTGACCATGCGAATGAGGGCCGCGCGTCCGCCGGCACGCCGTTCGATCTCAGCGCATTCGTTCGCCGTTCGTTGGTCATTCCACAGCAGGGCGTTGCAAAGCGGACGGTTTTGCTTGTCGAGGAAGACGCTGCCGTGCATCTGGCCGGAGAGCCCGATGCCGGCGATGGTTTTCTTGCCCGACCCGGCGCGGTTCAGGACGGTCCGCACTGCCTGGCAGGTTGATGTCCACCAGTCGTCGGGATTCTGCTCCGACCACCCGGGCTTTGGGAAGTAGATCGGGTGCTCGGCGGTGGCGGTCAGCAGTGTTTCGCCCCCGCCGCCCAACAGCAGCGCCTTAGTTCCGCTCGTGCCAACGTCGATACCGAGAAAGAAGTCAGCCATGATCGTCTCCGGCCGTGGTTATCTGATCGCGGCGTGACAAGAGCACCCGTCGGGCGTGGGCCAGATCGCCGCACGTCGCGCGTGTCCGACACGCGCTGGCTTAGATAGCCGACGCGCGCGGGGTTTGCAAGCTAGCCTGATTTGCTATGACGCCGAGTGGGGTGTGGCCTTGCGCATGCGGTATGCGTGTTCTGGCGCGGGATAGCTGCCGTCGGCAATCTCCTCGACCCAACGGCGCATGGC
>JAFGRR010000531.1 GCA_016935035.1 Phycisphaerae bacterium
GGCCAAGACCACGACTACTGAGACGTCCGGGCCGAGATTGGGCGCGGGCGTGGCCGGCAACCGCGCGGTGCTTTCCGGTTGGGTGCGTGAGGAGGCGGATGGCCCGGACGTCTCGCTGTTTTTCCAGCCAGGCTGTACGCTAATTCCGGTGTTTCAAATGGTTACGGCTGCCGCTCTGACGCGCAAAAGCTGCTTGATCGGCGGCCCGATCAGAGGTAATCTGGTATACTTAATCAGAGTTGACGATCGGGGAGTGTGCGGCCAAGCCGTACGCACCGTCAGCAATATAGGTCGTTGCAAGCGAGGCGTCCGCATGTTGGACGACTTGAGCATCAAGTCACCGCACGGTTCGATGCGCCGCTCGGGCTTTACGCTCGCCGAGCTGCTCGTCGTGATAGGGGTGGTTTCGCTGCTCATATCGCTGCTGCTCCCCACCCTCCAATTGGCCCGTGACCGCGCCTTGGATGCCAAGTGCAAGGCCAATCAGCAACAATTCGGCCGCGCCCTCGAGACCTTCCGCTCCGATTTCGAGTTCTACCCGATCTGGGATGATGGCGGGTCACCGGTGCGCTACACCTGGATTGACCTATTAGTGCAACGCGGCTACGTGACGAACGTCAAGCTGGGCTACTGCCCGGCCGACCGCCGGCCCGACCCACTCAACGAGGCCCGCGCCCGCAGCACCGAGAGGCTACTCGTGTACCCGCTGAACCCCGAGCACCGGGGCGTCGACTACAGCTACGGAATCTCGCGGCTGCTCTCCGCCGGCAGTTGGGTCTGGGTCCAGTCCAGCACGGGCGATCAGCGTCAGCGGCGCTTCACCAACCACGAGACGTATCCATCGCGTCGGATTCTGGCGTCGGATGGGAATTGGTCGTGCATTTACAACCTGACGGGCAGCGCCCTGACCACGAGCGTGTGGAACGACCCGACGCAGTTCGACAACACGGTGGCATGGCGCCACACATCGATGGCCGCGAACCTGCTATTTCAGGACGGCCACGTCGCCCAGGTGGCATACAACGTAGACAGCCAGCGCCCGGTCGACACGATGAAGCAATTCATCTGGTATCCGGGCGAACCGCTGACAATCGGCCCGGACTCGCAGTATGGCGACAACTGGTATCCGTACGAGCCGCCATCCGGCAGTGCCCTGCCGCAGGAAGTCTCCCCGCAGCACTACACCACGCGCCAGCTCTGGACGCGCATCTACCACAAGTAGCACTCGCCGCGACTACCCCGCACGTAACCATGTAGAATCAGGCCTCCGTGCCTGACATCCTCTGTTAGCGTACAGCCAAGGAGAAAACGTCGGGCACGGCCTGATGCTGCATATGCTCTTGACGATGCGCGTGGCCGGCCGCTTATCCCTTCACGCCACTGACCACTACGCCGCGGATGAAGGCCTTCTGCGCCAGGAAGAACAACACGATGGTCGGGATCAGCATCATAACCGACGCCGCCATCAGCACCTGCGGGTCGTGAAATTGGTACGCGCTCTTGAAGCTCTGCAATCCCAGCGCGATCGTCTGTTTCTGGTCGGAGTTGATGTAGAGCAGCGGACCCAGGAAGTCGTTCCAAGAGCCGATGAACGAGAACACCGCGACCGTGACAATGATCGGCTTCGACAGCGGCATCATGATCAGCCACCACGTAGCCAGCGGCCCACAGCCGTCGATCCGCGCCGAGTCTTCCAGGTCAGTCGGAATCGTCATCATGAACTGGCGATATAGAAATACGAAAAACGCCGACGCCGACAGGAACGACGGCACGATCAGCGGCAGAAACGAATCGATCCAGCCCACGGTCGCGAACATGACGAAGGTCGGAATGCTGGTGACCTGCCCTGGAATCATCATGGTGGACAGCAAAATCAGGAACAGCACGTTGCGGCCACGGAACTGTAGCCGTGCGAACGCGTAACCCACGAGCCCGCAACTGAACACCGTGCCCAGCACGACCAGTGACGCGATCAGCATCGTGTTCGCCAGGTACACGTCGAAGCGCTGTTCCTTCCACGCCAGGGCAAAGTTGTGCCACTGCGGGCGGAACGGTGCTTCCGAACGAATACGGCTCGACGCGATCGCCAGCGCGTCGGGTGTGCGCACCATCACCGAGGTAAGCGTCTCGGCCGACTCCTCCGGCACATCCAGCTCGACGGCAACATCCTGATCCAGAATCCTGGCGTGATGGCTGGTGGTGCGTATCTCCTTTAGTTCGGCGGCCGGCACGCGTGTGCTGACCGGGCGACTGGGAATCTCGACGGTCACGCGGCCCATCGCGGCGTCTGTCGCCAGCCGTTTAACCTCCACCTGCTCACCGTCGATCGTCGCCAGGTGCCGCGTCTTGAACGCCTGCCGCATCTCGGTCACCGGCACATTGATTCCACCCGACGGACAACTCAACCTGACGGTCATATAGCCGGCGGCTTCGTTACGCGCGACCACGTCAGCGGACAGACGACCGTCGCCGGCGCGCAAGCCAGCGTCCGCGCCGGTGCCAAGCAGTTCGGGCGCCACGCGCATCGGCGGCATCTCGTCAATCGACACCACCGACACCGAACCTGCGAGCGGCAACAGATCCTGGTCGATCGTGACCCGGGCTTCGACACCCAGCACTGTCCAGTATGTCAGCGTCTCGGTAACAGCCGTGATCGCGTCGGTCTCGAGTTCGGTGGTCTGGGCCGACCCCACGATGTTGACGGTGACCATGCCGTCGGCGTCAGCGGGGCCCTGGGGCTCGACGCGCCGCTCGCGTCCGTCCAACTCCACCGTGTGGCTGACTGTCACCTCGGTGCGCAGGTTTTCGGCCGGTATGTACAGTGGTGTCTGGCCCGAGATGAACTTGACGCGGCTGACGTGCGTGCCGGACTCGTCGCCGTCGTCGAACACCTTCACCAGGAGTTCCTGTTCGCCGACCGCCAGCAGGCTCTTGGGAACAACGGGCAACCAGTCCGGCGGATAAGCCTGGACGCGCTCCTTGGTCTTGAGGCTGGCGCTGACCATCCAGTAGAAGGGCAGGATGATGGGGATCGCGCCGGTGAGGAGCACGAGGTACATCACCAGCTTGAACGCCAGCGATTCGCTGCGACCTTCGCTGCCGCGCATGCTCATGGGCGTTTCCCCTTCGCGGACTCGTAATAGACCCACATCGGCGACGACTTGAAGATCATTGCCGTGAAGAGCAGGATGACCGAGAACAGGATCCACGCCAGCGCCGACGCGTATCCCAGTCGATATTTGAAGAACGCCTCCCGAAACAGGTGCAGACCGTAAAACAGCGCCGAGTCGTCCGGCCCGGTACTGCCGTCAAAGAGCACGAACGCGGTGTTAAACACCTGGAACGACCCGATGATGCCCATGATGAGGTTGAAGAAAATGACGGGGGAGAGCATGGGGATAGTCACGTGGCGAAGCTTGTGCCAGCGTCCAGCCCCGTCGATCTCAGCCGCCTCGTAGAGTTGCGTCGGGATGCCCTGCAAACCCGCCAGGTAGATGATCATACCGCCGCCGACGGCCCAGAGAGCCATGACGACGAAGACGTAGGGCGTGACCTTGGCATCGCTGAGCCAGGCGATGGGGTACTGGGCACCGATAGCGTGAGCCAGCCGGGCGATCCACCCCCCGGCGAAGAACC
>JAFGRR010000062.1 GCA_016935035.1 Phycisphaerae bacterium
GAGCCGGCGTAGGGCTTCCTTGATACCGCGCAGATCGGCGGTTCCGCGCTTGATCTCAAAAGCGTTGTACGTCTTCAGGATGCGCGTCGCCAGTCCGCCTTTGAACAGCGTCTCGCGCGCCATGTAGCTGCACTCGCGCGGCAGCGCCAGCGTCACCAGCATCGGGTCCAGAAAGCTCTGGTGGTTCGAGACGAGCAGCACGCCGCCGTCCAGCGGAACGTGCCGCACCCCAAACACGCGACCGCGCAGCAGGCCCGCGTAGACAACCTGGCAAATGTCGCGGCTGACGCGATAGACGAGGCGCATGCGGCTCATCAGGAGGACTCCGCCCCGACCAGGCCGGCCTCGCGCAGATGCGCCAGCATCGCCTCCACCACGCCGTCTATCGACAGCGCGGACGTGTCGATGTCGATCGCGTCGGGCGGGCGCACCAGCGGCGCGACGGGCCGCTCGGAGTCGGTTCGATCGCGTTCCGCGAGGTTGTCGCGCACCGACGCCAGCGTGGCGCCTTCGTCGCCGCGCAGCTCGGCCAGGCGGCGCTTGGCGCGCGTCGGCAGATTGGCGGTGACGAAGAACTTCAGGTCGGCGTGCGGAAACGCGGCGCTGCCCTGGTCGCGACCTTCGGTCACGAGCGAGCCAAGCTGCTCGGCGATGGCACGCTGCTTACCGATCAGCAGCTTGCGCACGCCGGGCGAACCGGCGATGTACGGCGTATGGTCATTGACGCGCATCGTGCGAATCTCGTCGGTGATGTCGCGCCCGCGCAGAATGACGCGTATGCCGTCCTCGCCGAGTTCGAGGTTGAACTCGTCCTGGGCCGCCAGGCGTGTAAGCGCCGCCTCGTCAGTGAGGTCGATGCCGTCGTCGAGCGCCGCGACGGTGATGGCGCGGTACATCGCGCCGGTGTCGAGATACGGAACGCCAAGCCGCGCGGCCAACTTGCGCGCCGTGGTCGTCTTCCCCGCACCGGCCGGTCCATCTATTGTGATAATCATGCCACTTCTTAAGGAGGTTGAGGGTCTCGGTTCCTGCCAGGGCGGGATTATAAAGCGGGCAGCCGATCACGGCGACCGCGCGGCGCGGACTGATTCTCCGGAGTCTCCGGCATACGCGGGCGCACCGGCGGGACAATCACCCGTGTGGCGTGCGTCTCGTCCGACACTTCGCGTTATGATAACAACCAATGCGGCCGGTCATCACCTCCCGGCCACCATGGGACACTGCCACACGACGCTGACCGGAGGCCCAAATGAGCCGCCCCAAAGCCATCATGATCGATCTCGACGGTGTGATCGCCAGCGAGGAACGCACATTCGAGCGCCCCTGCGCCAATCCGCTTGAGGGTGCCCGCGAAGCCCTGCAAGCACTGCATGACGCCGGCCACAGCGTCATCATCTATACCGCGCGCGGTTGGGCCGAATACCGCTACACCAAGCAATGGCTGGATGACAATGGGTTCGTCTATGACGGCCTGCACATGGGCAAGCCGATCGCCGACATCTGGATCGACGACCGCGCCATCGGCCACAGGAACTGGCCCGACACGCTCGCGCAATTGCGGGAGAAAGTCGATCTCTAGCGCCCGCCCCGTATTCGTGCCACCCAAGCAGCGGCCAGCGTCTCGTCGGCCGCTACATTGGGCTAGCGCTGCTTCGGCGGTAGCTTGAGCTTCAGTCCCACCGTGACGACGTCCGCCGATTCGAGCTTGTCTTTATTCAGCTCGTAGATCTCCTTCCAACGCTCCCCGTCGCCGAGCGCGTTCTTGGCTATCTTGGTCAGCGTGTCACCCTCTTCGACAACATAAGTCAGACCGTCGGCGCTGCGGCCGCCGGTTGCCGCTGGCGTGGACGTTGGCTGGCGCGTATCGACGGTGTTCTTTGGCGGCAGTTTGATCTTCTGGCCAACCAGGATGCGATCGGGATTCATGCCCGGATTGGCCGCCACGACCGCCGCCAGGTAACTCTCGCTGCCGTAGCGATCACGCACGATGTAGGTCAGCAGATCGCCTTCCTTGACGGTGTATGACTCGCCGGCGAGCGCCGGCGTACCGGTCGTGTCGCGCGTCGGCGTCGCCGTGGCGGCTCCGCGTTCGAGGGCCTCGCGCGGCGGAAGCGTTATCTTCTGGCCAACCTTGATGACGTCGGGGTTCATTCCTGGATTGGCCGCCACGACAGCGGCAAGATACCGCTCGCTGCCGTAATGGTCACGCACGATATACGTCAGGCGATCATTGTCCTTGACGGTGTATGTCTCGCCGGCGGGCACCAGCGTCTCACGCGGCGCTGGCTCGGGAAGTGTGCGCGTAGGTGTCGCGATCGGCTCGGTTGGCGTCGGTGCCGGCTCTTCACCCAGCGTCTCGGTCGGCACGGCCACGCGCGCTCGCGGCGGCAGAGTCTCTATCCCTGGCACGGTCTCCGTATCAGTCGCGGTCGTGCCCGGCGGTGTAACCGGACCGATTCGCGGGCCGGTGATGCCGGCCGTCCCGGGCGTCGGACCCTCCGGTTCGCGCATCGTGTCCGGCGACCGTGTGCGATCGGAAGTGTCAGTTCTGGTCAGCGGTCCGGTCGGCGCCGGTATCGTGCGATCAGTCGGGCTGGACGTGTGCCGATCCGCAAGCGCGGAGTGGGGCTCCGTGCTACCCGGACTGGTCTGCCGCGGCGGCGTCTGGACCCTGGACGCGCGCGGCTGGGGCGACGCGTCGCCAGACGCCCGGCCAGACTCTCGGGCGCTTCCCGATCCAGATTGATCGGTGGACGCCGACACGTTCGGATTGTCCATCGGGACTTCGCCCTGCGTGCGGCCCGTGCGGCTGCTGATGTAGATGATCGCGACCGCGATCGCGAGCACTCCGACGAAGATACCGGCTTTGACTTCAGTGCGCATCGCTCTGCCCCTGCAAGACAACGGCCGGACACGCATCCTTGCGCGTCCGGCCGGAATTATACCCTGTCATGCAAGTTTGAACCACAAGTCCCTACACGGGCTTTGCGGAAGTCACCGTGCCGCGGGCGGTTACCCGCTGGCCGCGGATCATCAGCAACGGGGCGGCGATCGCGATCGACGAATACGTCCCCGTCAGAATGCCGATGATCATGCAGAAATTGAAGCCGCGAATGCTGCCGCCGCCGAAGATGTACATCGTCACCAGCACGATCAGCGTCGTGGCACTGGTCAGAATGGTCCGCGACAGACACTGGTTGATGCTGCTATTGATGATTTCCGGCGTGACGACTCCCAGCCGGCCGCGCGTCTCGCGGATACGGTCGAACACGACGATCGTATCGTTGATCGAATAACCGATGATCGTCAAAAACGCCGCCACGATCGTCATATTGATGTGGAAATCCTCGATCAGGAAGAACTCGCCGATCGGGTGATTCTGGCCGCCGATCCAGCCCGAAATTCCCACAAATGCCAGGGCGATCAGCACGTCGTGCACAAGTGCCACCACACCGGCCACGCCGTAGGTCACACGCCCGAACCGCAGCCACATGTAGGCGATAATCATGCCCCAGGACAGGAGCAAGGCCATTAACGCCCGAACCTGTGATTGCTCGGCGACCTGTGGTTTGAACTGCGAGACCTTTCGCAGCGACTGCTCGGTGCCCAACGTGTCCTCTGCCAGCTTCACTTCCGGCTCGGCCAGTGCCGCGGCCCACTCCTCTGGATCGCGGCTGTACGCGATCTCGGGATCGACCACCAGGATGACGACGCCGGTGTAGGTGTCGTGGCCTTCGAGGTCCTTCTCGCCGGTCGGCGCCACGCCCAAAACCTCGAAATCACGCCACGGCAGATCCTGGAAGTCGGGCTGCAAACGCATGTTGCGCAACCGCAGCGTCATGGCCTCGATCGACACCGGCGGACTGAGCTCATCGAGGTGCAACGCCGCACCATCGAGGTACTTCGTCACGTCGCGTCCCGAGACTGCCTCCGGCAAACCGGGGACGACTTCCCCGAGTCGGCGACTGGTGACCGGGTACGCCGGCTCCATCCCGTGCCGCAGTTGATGACTGATGGCCGGCTGGCGCTGGAGATTGTCGCCCATCGCGACCTCGAGCACGTACTGCACCAGACGCTTGTTGGTTTCGGTCGTCGTGATGCTCCAGATCAAACCTTCCTTGTCGGTCTCTATCACGCGGCTGACGTTCACGTTGCTCAGTCGACCAACCAGATTCTTGGCATCCTTGGCGTAACCGGCCACAAACGCTTTGAGCTTGTCGGCGTCCACGTCTTCCTGGACACGGACGGAGATCTCGTCGCTGCCGGTGGTCGTATCAACGCCGCCACGCGCCAACAGCCCCGCGTCCTCCAGCGGCTCGGTCAGCAGCGCGGCCAAGCGGGCCGCCGACACACCTTCGAGGCCAACAACGAACAAACGAGGATCGTCCGGCACCGCGGTAATCTGGGCGTCGACCAGGTTCTCGGCGTCGGCGGAAACTCCCGCGGCGACGCTGGTGATGGCGTCCCGGATCCTAATGTCATTGACCGCGACTTCCGTGCTGCCATTGCCAGGCAGCACCATATCGTTTTGCTTCAATTCCAACTCGGCGCTGACACCGCCACGGAACTCGACATCGAGCGCGTCCAGGCCTCGCTCGTACAGCAGGAAGCACCCGGCCAGGATGAGAATCGCCGAGACCGGAACGAAGAACTTCCGCTTGGCGTACCAGTCGATCTTCGGCACGCCGATGAGCTTGAACATCTTGATGTCGGTGATGAGGTGATAATGCAGCAGGGCGGCGAAGATTGTGCGTGTCACGAACAGGGCGGTGAACAAGCTGATCACAATACCCCATCCCAGCGTCAGGCCGAAGCCCTTCACCTCTTCGCTGCCGACGTAGTACAGAATGATACATGTCAGCAGAGTCGTGATGTTGGCGTCGATGATCGTGGAAAACGCCTTGTCGTAGCCGTTCTTGATAATCATCCGCAGCGACGAGCCACGCTCTTTTTCCTCGCGCATGCGCTCGAAGATCAGCACGTTGGCGTCGACGCTCATACCGATCGTCAGGATCACACCCGCTATGCCGGCCAGCGTAACGCGGGCCTGGAGCATCGCCATCGCCGCCAGAACCAATACGATGTTCAGCAGCAGGGCCACGTTGGCGATCCCGCCGGCGAGCATGTAGTAGACACCCATCACGATCGCGACGGCGATCACGCCCGCAATACCGGCGCGAAACGCCATGTGCAGGTTCGCAGCACCCAGACTCGAACCGAGCGTGCGCTCGCTGATCGGCGTGTCTTTCAAACGGGCCGGCAGGGCACCGGCCTGCATGGTCTGCACAAGGTAAGCGACCTTTTGCGGACTGAAGTCGCCAGTGATACGACCAGATGTCCGAATCTGCTCCCTGATGTTGGCCGACGAGTAGGCAACGTCGTCCACGAAAATGCACAACTGCTTGGCGACGTTCGCGCCGGTCAGCTCGCCGAACTTGTTTCCGCCCACGACGTCAAACACGAAGGACACCTGCGGCCGGCCAAGCTCGTCGCGGTCGGCGCGCGCGTTGCGCAATTGCCAACTGCGCTTGCTGTCACCCTTCATCTCGCCCTGGGCATCAGTGCGTGCCAACACGTACCAATCGCCGTCGTACGTGCCCATGACTGCCCGATAGGGGGACGCCTCGAAACTGTGCGGATCGCGGTCCTTGAGGTCGGCGGGCGTGTCCAGATTCAGAAACGCCACCGGGTTATCCACGCGGAACCAGGCGAAGCCCGTCTCGCGCACGCCGCGTGCGCCGCGCTCGGCAAGCTGTTCACGCAGCGAATCCCACTTGGTCGCGTTCTCGGGGCTAGGCTCGGCGAGAATACGGAAAGTGAGCACGCCGGCACCACGCAGCAGACGCTGCAAGTCCGCCGGCCCATCCAGGAAGGTGCGTTTCTCGGCCCACTTGTTGTACTGATCCACGACGTTGCTGATCGAGTCGGCCAACTGTGGATACACGTCTAGCCAGTCGTTCTTCAAACGGTCAAAAGGCTGGCCCGCCTTTGGGCTGGTGCTCAGGCTCTTCTCAAGCGCCTCCTCGAAGCGGCCGACCGGGAAGTTCGTGGCCAGCACGCGATCGGTCGCATCAAGCAGATCTTCCTCAGCGTCACGGACGGCGTCTCGCAGGGGCTTGAGGTCGGGCGCCGACGCCGGTTGAGATTCGGCCACGCCGCCCTCGGCGGCCTTCATAGCGGCCACCGCCTGGTGATAGTGATCAGAAGCCTCGGCCGCCGCCGTCAACAGTGCCTGTCGCTCAGCCGATGCTCCGGCCAGTTGGGCCAGTCGCGCCTGGCGCTCAGCCGGCGCCAACCCGAGGGCCGCCTCCAGATCACCCTTGCTCACATTAGTGTCATAGAGCGCCTGGCGGGCATTGTCATAGTCGGCGCGACGCTCCTTGATGTCCGCAGGCGGCAGGGGCATCTGGACTTCGATGCGGTTGCGGCCGTGCACGCGCCACTCCAGCCCGTAAACACCCTGCGGGTCAACGCGCTTCTGGAGCAACTGCTTCATGTCCTCGGCCAGGTTGCCGGGGTAATTCTCGAGCCCTTCCTCATTGATTTCGAAGATCATCGCCACGCCACCGGCAATATCCAGGCCGGGACGCAGGTTCAGCCGAAACGTGTTGTCGCTGCAACTGTACGGGAACAGCAACACGAGCCCGATCAACAGAACGGCGCCGATGAGTATGAATCGTTGTGATAGGTTCTTTTCCCACATGTCTGGAGTTCCTCAGCCTGGGTTGGCGAGACGGTTGCGATAGAGTCGGTCAGAGGGGACGGTATGCCCCATCTCTCTGGTGATGTTGTGCTGGGTCAGCTCGGCGAAGATGCGTGCTACGCGCCTACGCCGGCGGCCCCAGCCGGAGGATGGTGCTGCCGATCGCGAAGTGAGTATCGTGACAACGTGCCTGCTCGGATCTCAGGTATCCGCCGGCCGTATCAACCGCCAGGCAATCCAATAGCCGAAAGCCGCCGTGATGCGCCGCGCAGGCGATCGGTCCGGCACTCGTGGGACCAACCACCGAACCGCGCGGTGCCACGCCCACATGCCGCCGACTAACCGGCTCGTGGGTCGCCTGACGACTTGGCGAGGAACGGCGCGGCAGCGCCACATCGGGCAAAGACGCCGACAGCGTCAGCCGCGGACGTTTCGCCGGCTTCTCTTCGGGGTCCGTGGGGGTTGCCGCCGGATCTTGCACGGCGACCTGTTGCTCCGCCTTGGCTGGCGGGTCCAGCCACGGGCAGACACGCTCCTGCGCCGCAATGAGCAGCAGAAGCCCCAGGCCCGAGCTGAGGCGCAGCATCAGTCTGGCAAGAGCGCGCAACATCTTGGCCATATTAGCCATACGCGACACGCTTGCCAACGCCAGCCGCCGCGCACGCCACAATTTCCTTAACAATCAAGCTGATCTCAAACCTCGACCGATATTTACGGACAGCCTTGGTTCGACAGGGGTCAACCGCCGAGCGGGAACAGCCGAGTACGGCCGCTCGCTTGGCTCCCTCAGCCAACGAATACGACGACTAATCAGGTGGCAAGAGCGGAGATCGTCCGCCCACAGTCCAGACCACAAGGTCACTTCATGTTCGCGGGTCACGATCAGTGGGATATTCTGACGCCGACCAGTGCGACGGTTGCACCGGCCGTCTTGCCCCCGACCGCGCCACTGTCGCCCAGCCGGGACTCGTTCGTTCCCTGGCGTGCGCTGTGGCAAACGCGTGGCCGGCGGGTGGTGCTGCTGCTAGCCGCAGTCTGGGTGCTGAACCTGCTGGACCTGCATTTCACGCTGTTTGAGTCGCCCAGGCAGCATTTCGTCGAATTGAACCCAGTGGCCGCCAGCCTGCTGGGCATCTCAACCTTCGCGGCTATCGTGTACAAGCTCGTCTTGGTCGCGGGCGCCACGGCCATACTGCTCGTTCTGCGCCGCCACCGCTTGGCGGAGTGGAGCAGTTGGCTGTCTTTGGGTCTGTACACGTGGGTAGCCGCCTGCTGGTCGATGTACTTCACGGTCATGCCGGCCGATGTCCCCGCCTACTGGCCGCCACTCCTCGCCGCCTCCTGAGCCACGTACCGACAGTCGCCGGTTTACGGCTTGCGTCACCGCCCGGTTTCTGTTGAGGTTTGACACTCATCGGGGCAGAGAGTGCGAACTGTGCGGGATGAGTGTGACGCCTGACGAGATTGACACCAACAAATCCACCGGCCAGCGACGCTGGGCCTGGGCGCTGATCGCGATTGGCCTGGGCTGCTCCATCGGGATGGCGGCGTTCAGCGACGGCACTCACCACGACGACGACCTGACCCATCTCCAGATCGCCCGCTGGTCGTGCCAGTGGCCGGCATATCTGCTCGACGACTGGGGCCGGCCGGGTTTCACAGTGCTGTACGCGCTCCCGGCCCAGTTCGGATATTTTCCCGCGCGCGTCTTCAGCGGGCTGCTGACGGCGGTCACCGCGTGGCTGGCGTATGACATCGCCCGACGACAGGGCGTCCCACACGCCGCCCTGGTCCCCGCCCTGCTCTGGCTCCAACCACTGACGTTTACGCTCAGTTACACCTGGCTGACCGAGACGACACTGGCCCTGTATCTGACGCTCGGCATGTGGCTGCTGCTGCGCCGGCACTACACGCTAAGTGCCTTTTTCATATCACTTTGCATGGTGACGCGGCACGAGGGGGCGCTGTTCGTCGGGCTGTGGGGGCTGCTATACCTCTACCAGCGCCGGCCGGTGCGCGAGTGGCTACTATTGGCCTGGGCACCCCTGCTCCACAACCTGCTGTCGTGGGTCTTCCTGCGGCAGGTCCCATTCGTCGCCCGCTTCCTTAACCCGACACCCACGGCCGAGTACGGCGACGGCGGCTGGCTCTGGATGTGGATGCAATGGTCGCTTGCCGCCAGCCTGGGCGTTCTGTTGCTCACGCTCATCGGCGTGCCGTCGTACCTGCGGCGTCGCCGGACGCGATTCTGGTTCACGTGCGGCTTGGCGTTCTTCCTCGCCCAGACGGTCATCTTTCGATTCGGGCTCTTCGCCAGCGGCGGCTATCCGAGATTCCTTGTCGCGATCGGGCCCGTGGTGGCGATTCTCGCCGCCGACGGTGTCGCCCGACTTGCCGCGATCATCCGCGCGTCCGAGATTCGGGCCAATGTTGCCAATCTGCCGGCGGCCGCACTTGTCGGTTGCGGCCTGCTGTGGCTTGGAGCCGAGTTCGGACTTGAAGACGAGGCCCGCGAGTTCATCGGGCTGGTACGGCTTGGGCTGTTCTCCGTGATGTGGGGGTTGTTCGCGTGCGTCGTCGCGTGTCAATCACCATCCCAGCGCATCCGCCGCGGCGGAATCCGCGCTTTGCTCGTAGGACTGCTGGCACTGGCGATGGTTCAGGACCTCGTCGGTGTCTTTTCACCGCGCCCGTACAACTGGTGTAGCCCGCTGGCGCTCGTGGAAGTCCAGCGTGCGCACCACGACGCAGTGGCGTGGATTGACGGCCAGCCCGGTTCAGCCGGCAGGCGCCGCTATTCCGCCAACGTCTGGTTCAACGAGTTCGCCGGCAACACCGTCCCGCCGCACCAGGCCTTTGCGAAAGACAAGATCGACACTCTCGAGCCCGGCGACTTCTTCGTCTGGGATTCCAAGTACGCCGCCACGCCTTCGCACGGCGTAGCACTCGAAACGCTGCGCGGCCGCGGCGACTATGTCGAACTCACGCAGAGCCGGCAGCGTGACGAGCACGGCGTGCCGTTCTGGGTTATCTTCCGCAAATGCGCCGCGGCGTCGCTGCCGACAAGCGCGCCTAGCGAGCCCACGCCATGACGACGACCGTTGAAAACTCGCCGATACGCCGACGCAGGATCTTGCCGCACCTGCTGCGCTGGAGTGCCGTGGTGGTGGCACTCGTCGGTTGGTGGCTCAGCCTGGTCTCGCTTCAGGTGAGCATGGGGGCCAAGACCGACAACCCGTTGATACAGGCGCTTTGTGACGACGAGCCAGAGACAAACAGCGCCTTCGACTGCAACTCCGTGCTCAAATCCGACCGCGCCTGGGCCGGTCGCTCCGATACGGCCAAGGGCCGCACGACCGGCGTGCCCTGGGCAAGTCTGGGCATGGCCTACTTCGGGTCCATCGCGCTCTGGTACGCGTTCGTCGGCCTGCCGACGCGCAGCCGGCATTGGTGGCACCTGATGCTCGTGGTGCTGGTGGCCTACAGCGTCTCAGAGTCAATTGGCCTGATCCGCGTCATGGCATTCGAGCTGCACCAGTGGTGCGGCATCTGCCTCGCGACCCATGCCGTCAACGGCGTGCTGCTCATCATCACGTTGATAGGCTGGCCGTGGCACCCCGATCCACCCGAGACGCGTCCCTATCCAACCGTGCCACACGCGCTCGCCGGCCTGATGGCGTGCGGCTTCGCGTCCCTGACGTTCATGCTCATCGGCCAATTGGCCAACACCACTGTCTACGGCCAACGAATCGAGAGCGCGTACAAGAAGATCATCGACGATCGCGCCTATATGCGCTGGCGCTTTGAGAACGAGCCGGTGCATGCAATACCACTGGCAGCCGATGAGGCGTTGTCCGGCGATCCGAAAGCGCCGCACACGCTAGTCGTCTTCACCGACTTCCGCTGCCCGGCCTGCCGGCTGGCGAACGCCAAAATCGACGAAGTGCTCAAACGCTATCCGGGGACGCTACGCGTCGCGCATCACTTCTATCCACAGGACGGTGAGTGCAACCCGCGCTACGCCGACGGCGGGGGACACCGTCTCTCGTGCAAGGCCGACCGCGCGGCGCTGGCCGCACTCGACATCGGCGGGCCGGTGGCGTTCGCACGAATGCGCGAGCTCATTTTCGAGCGCCAGCACGACATCGAGCTCGATCGCTTCACGGATTGGGCGGCCGAACTAGGCCTCGCAGGTGACGCGTTTGCCGCCGCGCTCGATTCGCCCGAGATCGCCGAGCGAATCGCCGCCGACATCGCCATGGCGGATGGCCTGGAGGTCAAGGCGGTTCCGGCCCTGTTCCTTGATGGTCGCAGGCTGGAGCACTGGCGTAATGACAGTCTGTGGCAGGAGTTGCTGGAAGGGCCGACAGAGTAGAAGCTGTCGCAGAACCGAACCGAGCCGCGCCCGTAAGGAAGCGGTTGACTGAGAGACTGTTCGTCTTACGGCACAACCGCTCCATCACGGTCGCAGCTCGGATCAAAGTCGCGGTTTGGGGATAGGTTGTGGTGCTGTTCCGCAAAGGTAAGGCACACGCGCCGTGCGCCACGGCTCTGTGAGCCGTGCTTCGGGCAGACCACTGGAGAACCAAGCGATAAGGCACTGCTCACAGAGCAGTGGCACGCCACAGAGCCGCTACGATTTGACGGGCTCGAAGGATTGGATTGTGCCTTTGGGCACCAGGAAGATCTCGATGCGCCGGTTGCGTTCGCGGTCGTTGCTGATCGGGCGGTATGACCCGTAGCCCATAACTCCCATGCGTGCCTCGGGCAGCCCCGCCTTGACCAGCGCCGTCTTGACCGCGATCGCGCGATGCACCGATAGATGCCAGTTCGTCGCGTGCCGCGCGAGCGTCTCCGGCCGTGTGATCGGCGAATCGTCGGTGTGGCCGATGATGATGATTTCGTACTCGGCCCTCGGATTCTCATTCAGCGCTCCGCCCAACACCTGCGCCAGTTCGGCCAGCCCAGCCTGTGCGTCGCTGCGCACTTCGTCGCTGCCGGGCTTAAACAGCCGATCGTTGCCGAATCCCAGGGCCCCGCGCGACCGGTCATAGAACACGCGATCGCCGAGCATTGCGGCAAACCGGCCCAGAGCGGAGTCGATCTTCTCCGGCAGCGGCGACGCTGGCACCGCCGGCCGTTCGAGCGGCTCGGACGCGCGCTGTTCGATCAGCCGAGCCAACGCCCGCCGCGACTGTTCGAGTTCGCTTACGCGCTGCTGAAGGGCCCCCGCTTCAGCCCGGGCCGCGTCACGCTCGCGTGAAAGAACCGCGTTCTCATCGCGCAACGCGGCGACGCGGGCACGTTCAGTTGCGATTTCCGTCGGCGTACCTTCGTTGTCGGTCGCGGATGATTGTTGGCTGGTCTGTCCAGCGCGCGGCCCCGGGCTCTCACAGCCCGCCAAGCCGGCCAGAATAACGCAGGCGCCAAGCGCATATCGCCACCGCATACGAATCTCCCATGCGTCAAACAGGGATGTCATTCATGCGGCGCCGTACGGCCCGGTCAGGTCAACGCCGCGCCGTGGCCCGCCCCAGCAACCAGCCCAGCGCCACCGAAAGCCCCAGGACCACCACCGCGCCGGGCAGGAAGTACATCAGGAAGTTCTTGGTCAGAAACAGCGCGTAGTCAGGCATGAAGCCCTGAAGCACGGCGCCGGCTACACTACCCGCCAGCGCAATCAGGATCAGGGTGCCAGCCAACAGCCCACCGAGAATCGGCTCCGACGGGTCGCCGACCACGTTCGTGACCGGGATGATGACCTCACCGACCGCCGCCGCTTCAACCGCCGGCTCCTCTGCCGCCTGCTCTTCCTCTTCCTCGGGCTCTTCCTGCCGAGCCGGAGCGGCAGCCTGCGTGGGCTCCTCCTCGCCGGGGTAGATCTCATCGAGCAATTCGGCGCCCAGCGACGTATCGTCGGCCTCGCGTGTCAGATCCAACAGGCCCGACCCGGACCCGCTCGAAGTCTCCAGTTGCACCTGATCGCCGAGCGGCGCGTCGGTGATCTGGGTCTTGGCCATCGGGTCGGCGTCGATTTCGAGTTCGTCGTCGTCGAACACGCCGATGCCACTCGCGGAGATGACGGTGTCTTCCTTCTCCTCGGGCTTGTCCTCGTCCACGGGCTCGAGCCCGATGACGCTGGTTCCGCCGCCAGTATCCGCCAGCGTCGGCAGCTCTTCCTCAACGGGTTCGAGCGAGATCTCGCCGGTATCGGAAGAGGCGTCGCCGCCACCGAGTTTGTCGATGTCTTCGGCCTTGAAGAAGATCTTGCCGGCGTCGCGAAACTCGCGCAGGTCGCCCGCGCGAACCATAGCGCGCAGCTCGTCCTCGGACTTACTCAGTTTCGCACAAGCTTCTTCCATGGAATAAAACGGCTTGGCCATTCCAAACTCCTATCCAGCGCGGCCGATTACTCAGGGGGCAGTGCATCGTCGCCATTGTTGCCGGAAACGTCGCCGTCGTCGAGACCGCGCTCGGTTTCCTGATTGTCCATTTGCCGCTGCCGGGTCACAAGCTGCTGAACCGTTCGAAAGTCGGGAGGGGCGCAGTTGAAATCCTGGAGATAACGATCGTACATGTATGTGCGGGCAGCGACCAGGCGCAGGCGGCGTGTGTCCCCCTCGCTCATCATCTCGTAGCACCATAGTGTCCCGTGATCCACGTCCAGCATGAACAGGCCGTATGAGTTGCGGTCCAACTGGCCGGTGAAGGCGAAGATGCCGCGTGCCCCGGCCATCGGCTGTGCCTGGGCCCAGGCTACGCCGTGCGTCGTTGCGGGCGTGCGGACCCACAGCGAGGCAGCTATGACGGCCAACAGAAGTGCGATGATCCAGTAAACGGTCTGCTGGCGAGGAACCGCCGTGCCGGGTTGCCGCTCGTAATCACTCATATGGACCCTAATAACACCCCGAACCTCTGTGACCACCGTTCGTTACGGATTCTAAGCCCGCTCGGAGCAGCCCGCAAGGCGGGGCGGCGACGGCTTAACCGGCGCCAGGCTGTCGGCAACCCAGGAAAACGCCGAACTCGGGGCGGCCAACCACTGGCGAGCACGTGACTTGCCGACTACAATGGCCCCCGACGGATAGAGTTTCATTGGTGTTGCGACGTCGATGGTTGCGCGATTGAGCGCGAAACCGTCGGGCCAGCCGCCCGGGAGGCGTCTGGACGGGATACTACGTTACGGCAAACTCGCATGCTGCGATATCAAGCGATAGATGTGTGGGGTCCAAGCGGGCGAAAGTTACCATATAGCCAGATCATTCCCTGTCGATTGTTAATCATTAGGGCTGCCCGCGACTAACCGAGACACACCATAGCGCGTATTCCGTTCTCCTGACACTCCGCTGACCGGCAAGCCCACCGGCTTCGATCGCATGTCCCGCGAGCGTGGGGCATGCCCGCCTGCCATCACGTCCGCGCGAACAGGGTACCGGCGGTGCATATACCTGCCGACATTCAAACGAAACGGACAAAAGCATGGGACCGCAAGAATTGTGCATTCTCGCGGTGGCCCCGGACTGGGATACGATCCTCCTCAATCTGGCCATGGCCGTCATCGGCGCCGCGGCAATCTGGGGAGTGTTCAGCCTGCGAGACCGGGCCACCCGAACAGCGCGCGAGGCGGAAGCCGAACGCGCGGTAGCGGAAGCGCGCCAAAAAGCAGAGGAGATCATCAGAACCGCGGAGGTGCAGGCCAAGAAATCCTACCTGGAGATGCAGGAGCGTTTCGAGCGCGAAACAGCCGAGACGCGCGAGGACCTCAAAGCCACCGAACGCCGTCTGACTAAACGTGAGGACGCCCTCGACAAGAAAATGGACGTCCTCGACACCAAGGAACGCAAGATCGAGGACGCCGAAACCGCTCTCAAGGGGCGCGAGCAGGAGATCGAGGAGAAGACCGGCGAAATCGAGAGCGTCCTGTCCGAACAACGGACCGAGCTGCTGCGCGTCTCGCGACTCACCCCCGAGCAGGCCAAGGAACTGTGCCTCAAGCGCATCGAGGATGAAATCCAGGCTGAGGCGGGCCGCATGGTCGAGCGCATCATCACCGAGGCCCAGGATGGGGCCCGCGAAAAAGCTCGCTACGTCGTCATCCAAGCCATCGAACGCTACGCCGCAGAGCACACCTGCGAATCCACCGTCTCATCCATCGACGTCGCCTCCGACGACATGAAAGGCCGCGTCATTGGTCGCGAGGGACGAAACATACGAGCGTTCGAGAAAGCCACCGGCGTCACGGTCATCGTCGATGACACGCCCGGCGTCGTCAGCGTGACCGCGACCGACCCCATCCGGCGTGAGGTTGCGCGCGTCGCCCTCGACAAGCTCATTCGTGATGGCCGTATCCACCCGACACGCATCGAGGCCGTCGTTCAAGCCGCAACCAAGGATATTGAAGAAAAGATCATCGACGCCGGACAGAAGGCCGCCCTTGAGACAAAGGTCCACGGCGTGCCCAAGAAGATCCTCGATCAGCTTGGCCGCCTGCACTTCCGCACCAGCTATGGCCAGAACGTGCTGCGCCATAGCGTCGAGGTCTCGTGTATCGCCGGCATGATGGCCGACGAGCTGCGCCTCGACGGCGCCCTGGCCCGGCGTTGCGGGTTGCTGCACGACATCGGCAAGGGCTTCCCGCACGACGAAGGTGTCGGCACGCATACCAAGCTCGGGTCCGACTTCTGCAAACGCTTCAACGAGGATCCCGCCGTTATCAACGCCATTGAAGGCCACCATGGCGACGTGGCCAGCATGACGCCCTACACGCCGCTCGTTATGGCCGCCGACGCCATCAGTGCCTCGCGCCCGGGCGCGCGGCGCGAATCGCTCGAACGATACATCAAGCGGCTCGAGGAGCTTGAAGCGGTGGCTACGGGATTCCCCGGCGTGCGTCAGGCTCACGCCGTCGAGGCCGGCCGCGAGGTGCGCGTCATCGTTGACGCCGAGCAGATGGACGACCGGTCATCCGTCAAGCTGGCGCGTGACATCGCCGCCAAAATCGAGGACACGATGACCTATCCGGGTGAGATTCGCGTCACGGTGTTACGCGAGCTGCGCGCGGTCGAATACGCCCGGTAAACCAATCGCAATCAGGGAATGTACATCGGTCGGCTGCCGCTGAACCAGCGGCGGCCGGCTTAGTTTATACGCGTGACTGCTCGGTGGCGCGTTCTTCCAGCCGGGGCAGTTGCTCGCGCAGCACCTCGGCCTGGGGCGAATGCGGGAACTGCTCGATCAGCCGCCGGGCGATGGTCAGGGCCTCC
>JAFGRR010000532.1 GCA_016935035.1 Phycisphaerae bacterium
AATATGCCCGCTCGCTCCCGCTCGGGCTCTGTTTGCGCCGCCGCCGGTCGGCGACTATCAGGACAGCCTAGAGGGCATTATGATTGCGCACATCGGGGGCACGCCATGGGGCCGATGATCCATGAGCAGCTTCGGCGATCGAAGTCGACATCAAGGCGATAGAGAAGGGCATCGTATGGACACCGGCGCGGGTGACGACATGAACGACGATCATTCGACGCGGCCCCCAGGCGGCGAGATCATCGTCTATCAGGCTGAGGACGGCCGCAATCGCATCCGCGTGCGGCTGGACGAGGGCACCGTCTGGCTGCCGCAAGCCCTGATCGCCGAGCTGTACGAAACGTCGCCCCAGAACATAACCACCCACATCAAGAGCATTTACGAGAGCGGCGAGTTGGAGGAGTCGGCAACTTGTAAGGATTACTTACAAGTTCGCGACGAGTCCGGCCGCACCGTCCGCCGCCAGATCAAGCACTACAGCCTCGACATCATCCTGGCTGTTGGCTACCGGGTACGCTCACCACGCGGCACCCAATTTCGCCAGTGGGCCACCGAACGGCTAAGTGAGTACCTGATCAAGGGCTTCACGCTCGACGACGAGCGGCTCAAGGGCGGCAGCGGGCTGGTTGACTACTTCGACGAGTTGCTGGCGCGCATACGCGAGATACGTGCCAGCGAAGCCCGTGTCTATCAGCGTATCCGCGAGATCTTCGCCCTGGCCAGCGACTATCGCGAAGGCGAGCGCGAGACGCAGCTCTTCTTCGCCACAATGCAAAACAAGATGCACTACGCCGCCGCCGGCATGACCGCCGCCGAGATCGTGCGGTCGCGAGCCGACGCCGACAAGGCCAACATGGGGCTGACGTCGTGGAAGGGTGGCCAGGTTCTCAAACGCGACGTTGGCACGGCGAAGAACTACCTCAGCGGCGAAGAGATCGACACGCTCAATCGCGTCACCGTCATGTTCCTGGATCAGGCCGAGTTCCGAGCACAACGGCGGAAGGACATCCGTATGCACGACTGGTCGGCGTTCCTCGACAAGTTCCTGCGCGATACCGAGCTGCCAGTCTTGCCCGACGCCGGCTCGATCACCCACGAAGACGCCATCGACTGGGCCAACCAACAGTACGACACGTTCGCCGACCGCCGCCGGGTGGAAGCGGAGGCCGAGGCGGAGAAGAACTACGTGGAAGACCTGCGCGAGTCGGCCAACACGCTGGAGGCCGAGCGTAAGAAGCTGCCGGCGGAGAAAACCAGGAAGAAGGCGGTAAAGGCTCGCAAGAAAGGTAGGAAGCGGACGTTGCCGAAGAAGGGCCGCGAATGACGAACCAGATGGACCATTAGGGGCGGCCCCCGGATATCATCGGGGATATTGTGGACAGCTACCGATTTCCGTGACGCCGGGCTCCAGGAATTGGTGGCTGTCCCGAACTATTACCGGACTATTACCGATTATTCGGTCCCGGGTTATTGCGAATATCCCTTCGGAGACGAGCACGGTGTCTCCGGGAATGGGCCGCAGGCTTCCGGGGATGATCGTTGGGCCTCCGCCAACGAGCCGCAGGGCTCTGGGGAGCGTTAGCGGAGTCGCGGGGACGGATCGCGGCGTTCTGGGGAAGGCTCGCTGGCTGCCCCGGATTGATCCGCGACTCGCCCGGAAGGTCCAGGGGCGTCCCGAGATGAGCCAGCGCCGTGGATTCTCAAATCAGTGTAGCGAGCAGACGCTGAACGGACTCGTGAAAAGCCAGAACATCCTGCTTCGTGTACTCACTGAACCGTCCATGCGCAGCGGCGTTGCCGATCTCACGTTTTGCGTCGATTTCCCTCTTCTGGACGGCTGTCAGCATGCTCGCCTTCGTCAGAGCTTGGGCGAGGTCGTTCACACCATCGCGGAGCTTCACGGGTATGCCCTTGGAGACGCAGATTCGTCTCAGCCCGTCCTCTAGCACCGCCCTGATGATGACTGCCGCCGCATCCTTGTAATCGTGCTCAAGCAAGACTTCGGCCTGAACGAGGAAGTCCGCGAAGACCTCCGCTGACGCCAGGAGCTTCTGGTCGGCCATGAAGCCCTCTCGGAAATCCGTCATCGCGGCCTGGACAACTGCGAATAACACGTCGGGGAAGATACGGTCCGTTGCCTCCATGGCCTGAAGCTGCCGAAAGTAGATGCTATTCTCACCGGCCGTGCGTGCAATGAGGTTCAGGGCACTGCACCGCACTCCGAAATAGGCTATGACGTCCTCGCGTGTGCGCGGACCACCGGACGAATCGGAAGCGGCCGGTTGGATCGACTCCAGCAGCCGCTCGAACTTTTGGACAATCTCGTCGCGGTCCTTGCTGAATGAGGCTGATGGTTGCATTGTCGCGACCTCCTTCGGCCGCATCCTACTTTGCCTCCCAAACCTATTCCAACCTATTCCGGAGATCCGCGCCCGAGGGCCCGCATGTTGCCGAACGCCGGACCGCCGCTTGCCGACTTCGGTCGCTTCGATCCAATAATCCGGACGAATAAACCGCGAATAAGCCGAATAGGCCAATAGGCCAGGACAGCCACCAATTCCTACTGTTTCTTCCGTCGTTTTTTGACCGCTCGCGGCTTGGTTTTCGCCTGTTTCGGGCGAACGACTGGGTTGGCTCGCAGGTGGCGGACCAGGCGGGATTCTGGTGTGGCTAGAGCCTATACCACAACCGTGATTCTGAGCCGAACTGAGACCGTGGGGGAGTGGTTATATCGCGAAGCGAGCGGTTTCTCAGTCAACCACTTCCTTACGGGCGCGGCTCGGTCCGGTGCCGGAAGAGTCTCTACTCCACCCACAACCAGATCGGCACCGCCAGGTCAATCACGTCGCCATCGCGCTGCACGTAGACGAACGCTATCTCGTCGCGCGACGGCAGCGATAGCGTGCTTAGGCCGCTTACTTCGTTGCCGTTGACCTCTACGATGATGTCGCCGACGTGCATGCCGGCGTATTCGGCTGGGCCGCCGGGCAGGAGTTCGTCCACCACGACGCGGCCGTCGATCTCCGTCACGTCAAAGCCGCGCGTGTATTGCGAGACCGAGCGCAGCACCTCCGTCGATTCGCGCTCCATGCGCAGCAGCCCCGACCGCTGATCGAACGTCAACGCATACAGTTGCAGCATGCCCGAGCCCAGATTGCCGGACGTCTTGTCATCAAGCACAACCACCGGCGTCTGCCAGCGGCACTGGCCGAGCCATGCGTCATCTGCCAACCGGCCGATTCGCCGCTCGATCCGCGTCCCCGTCAGGTCCGTACTGCTGAACCACGCCAGCGGTCCCGTCGAGAAGGTCAGCTCGGCGTTCTCCGGAACGCTCAGCACCCCCGAGTAGCCGGTATCAATCCCCGTCTTCAGCACGCAGTCGCCCACCGTCACATTGATGAACGCGCGCGAGCCCTCGACGATCAGCGGCACCACGTCCGCCGCGTCGACCTCCGACATCGTGCTCTCGTCGATCCGCATCTGCTCGAGCGGATAGTCGATCGTCAGCGTCACATTCGCGAACACCGAGAACCCGATGATCGCATCAATCGTCGTGCGAAACGCCTCTTCCGTGCCGGTCAGATCCACCACATTGGCGTGAAAACCCGACGCCTCCGCCGCCCCGAGCGTCAGGCTGTTGATCGCTAGCACCTCGGTTACCTGCACGGTGCTGTTCTCGGCGGCGTTTACCACCCCTTCGGTGTCGAAGACCGACGCCGGAAACTGTGCCGCCACTTCCGGCGAGACGAGCGTCGTCGCCGACCCCGTGTCAATCACGACGGCGAACGGCCCGGCACCGTTTATGGTAGCCTCCACGATCGCGAGCCCATTGATCAACCGCAACGGCACCGTGACCTGCCCGTCCGGAATGGTGAACGTGCCGGGCACCGTCACGAAATCGACGGACAGAACCACGGGCACTTCGATCGTAAGCGGGCAGCCGCCCATGAGCAGCAGCAGCGTTATCGCGGCCGCGCGAACCGGCACCGGTCTGGACGGCGTCCGCTGCATGGTCATATCAACCCTCGTTCAAGGCTCGTGGCGCCGCGGATCCAACGCAAACGCCGCCGCAGTGTAGCGCGAATCACGTGACCGGCAACCGCGCCGCCTCATTCGGCCACCGGCGCGGCGACACAGCCCGCCACAAGCCATTGTATTACAATTACTTATGAACCACACCGCCCGGCGACCGGGCGGCTCACCAAACCCGCCACCGCACCCGCCGCCGACTCCAGAGCGCAGGCCCGCGCGGTCGATAACATCAGTATGGTGCCCCGCTTTGCGGCACCGGACCGCAGGTTCGCATCCAGTCGGCC
>JAFGRR010000533.1 GCA_016935035.1 Phycisphaerae bacterium
GCGGCGGCCGGGGTTGTCGCCGAGCTGGAAATAGGCGATTTCGGTCCAGGCGTCGTCGATGTTGGGGATGAGGTTGCCCTCGGTGACCTGCTGGTGATAGAGGTCGTCGAGGATCTTGCAGCTCGGACTGTTGACGGCCTTGCAGATCTGATAGGCCTGCGGAATCTTCGAGAGGAACAGCGTGGGATGGTCGCGCGGGTTGAGTGGTTCGAGCACCATGACCAAGCCGGCAGGCTCGCAGATCTCGGCGCAGGCCTTGAGATTGTCCACGAGGTTGGCGGTCTGGTAGTCCCACGCCAGTCGCGCATTCCAGGGGCCGGGAACCACGGTGGCCCACTTGGCGTTGACGCGTTTGGCGACTTCGACCGCGTCCTTCATCTGCTTGACGAGCATCTCGCGCACTTCCTTGTCGGCGTTGACCATCGTGGGTTTGCCCCAGTCGACAAATGCGACGAATACGCCCATGGTCATGTTCAGCCGGGACATTTCGGCGGCGATCTTCTCCTGCAAGACGATTTCGCGGCCCATCATGCCGTTGTCTTCCATCGCCGTGAACCCTTGGTCGGCCATGAATTTGAGCTGGTCGATGGGGTCGTCGCCGGCGAGGTTCTTGAACATGCCGAAGTGCGGGGCATACTTGAGCTTGAAGCCGGACTGACGCGCGGCGGAACCGGCGCTATGGCCGGCGGCGGAAGAAGCTGAGAAGCCGAGGGCGGCGGTGCTGGCGGCCAGACCGGCGCCTAGAAAACTGCGTCGATTCATCATCCACTCCTCATGCAGACGTGTTGATCACAATCGTCCCCCCCGCGATGCCGCCTTATACCACGGAACGACGGCGCTGGACAGAATGGCGGCTGGCGTTTGAGAGCGGATTGGCCGATCATGACGTGGCGGACGCCGTCCCGGCAATGCGTGCCGGGAGAGCCGGCGACAGATTTGTGATGCAGAGGAGACAGACGCGTGATGAAGCCGACGCTTGTTATTCTCGCCGCGGGGATGGGCAGCCGGTATGGCGGGCTCAAGCAACTGGATTCGTTCGGCCCCAGCGGCGAGACGATCATGGATTATTCAGTCTATGACGCGCTGCGCGGCGGCTTCGGCAAGGTCGTGTTCATCATTCGGCCGGATATGGAACAGGCATTCCGCGAGACGATCGGCAGCAAGTATGAGAAGCATGTGCCGGTGGCCTACGCGTTTCAGCGGCTGGAGGCGTTACCGGATGGGCTGACGCCGCCGGTGGGACGGACCAAGCCGTGGGGGACCGGGCATGCAGTGCTGGCGGCGGCTGACGTGGTGGCCGAGCCGTTCGCGGTGATCAACGCGGATGATTTCTATGGGCGTAGTTCTTTTGCGACGCTGGGCGAGTTTCTATCGAGAGAGACGGTGGATGGCGACAGCACGTACGCGATGGTAGGGTTCACGCTGCGCGATACGCTGTCGAACGAGGGATCGGTCAATCGCGGGTGTTGCCAGTGCACAAGTGACGGATGGCTCGAGAAGATCGTCGAGATCGTGAACATCGAGCGCGACGGTGCCGGGGCGCGGTATGTCGATGGCGCCGGCGCGACACGCAAGATGACCGGCGATGAGCGTGTGTCGATGAACACGTGGGGTTTCAGGCCGCTGTTCTTCAAGCAGTTGCGCGAGCGGTTCGCGCTGTTCATCAAGAAGAGCGCGGGGTCGGAGAAAGCCGAGTTCCATCTGCCGTCGGGGGTGCAGGAGATCATGCAGACCGGACAGGCACGCGTGCGGGTGCTGCCGACGTCGAGCCGCTGGGTCGGCGTGACGCATTCGGAAGACAAGCCGCGCGTGACCGCGGCGATCCGCAAGCTGGTCGATGACGGCGAGTATCCCGAGAAGCTGTGGGGCTGAACATGCCGCCGGAGATCGCCGAAGTCGTCGCGCGGTTTGATGTGCCGGGCAGACTCCTGGCGGTCGAACCGCTGGCCGGCGGGCACATTAATCGCTCCTTCGTCGTGACGCTTGAGGGGGATGCCGGGACTACACGCTACGTTTTGCAGCGATTGAACCGCAGTGTTTTCGCGCGACCCGAACTGGTCATGGAGAACATAACGCGCGTGGTCGAGCATATCGCGCGGCGGCTTGAGGCTGAGGGGACGCCTGATCGCCAGCGGCGCGTGATGCGAGTGTTTCGTACGCAGGGTGATGAGCGGCAGCGGTACTATTCCGACGAGACCGGTGAATGCTGGCGCATGTGCGGCTTTGTCGAGGATACGCGGAGTTTCGTGGCGGCGAGTGATCCGGCACAAGCGCGGGCGGCGGCGCGGGCGTTTGGCGAATTCCATCGGCTGTTGAGCGACTTCCCCGCCGACGAATTGCACGAGACCATTCCGAGATTCCACGATACGCCGATGCGGCTGGAGCAGTTCGAGCGGGCGGTGGCGGCGGATGCGTGTGGGCGGGTTAGCGCGGTCGGGGCGGAGATCGCGTGCGTGCGGCGGCATGCGGATTTAGCGGATACGCTGATGCGGCTGTTGGAATCTGGCGATTTGCAGCGGCGGGTTGTGCATAACGATGCGAAGATCAGCAACGTCCTGTTCGACGCACGGAGCGGCGAGGCGCTGTGCGTCGTAGACCTGGACACAGTCATGCCGGGGACGATGCTGTTCGACTTCGGCGACATGATGCGGTCAATGTCGTCCACAGCAGCCGAGGATGAGCCGGACGCGGGGAAGGTGACGGTTGATGCGGGAATGTTGCAGGCGCTGATCGATGGGTACGTGGAATCGGCTGGCGGGTTCTTGACGGCGACGGAACGCGAGCACCTGTTGACGGCGGGGAAGGTGATTACGTTTGAGCAGGCGGTGCGGTTTCTGGGAGACTATGTCGCGGGCGATGTGTACTACCGCACGGAATACGAGGGGCACAATTTGGTGCGGGCGCGAACACAGTTGCGGTTGCTTGATGACCTGAGTCAGAAGTGAGGAGGCCGTCGCTCCGCGACTGATGCCACGACTGGAACGACGCGCGACATTCCTACCGGAACATCCGGCGTTGCTGCTGCGCGGTGTTTGGGTTTCGAGAGAAACAACAAAGACGGCCTACGAGACGTAGGCCGCTACATGACTTCAGTGCCACCACGCTTCGGTGGGGATTTCGTGTTTGTCGACGCCGGGGCCTTCGTAGGCAATGGATAGCTTGGTGTGGCCGCCGGCTTGGAAGTACTCGATTTTCACCGGGTGCAGGCCAGCCTTGAGGGTTATGCGGCCGGATTCTTCGGTGGCGCGGTGCAGGCCGTCGTGCTCCACGACCAGCTCGTCGTGGACCCACATCCGGCAGCCATCGTCGCTGGTGACGTGGAAGGTGTAGAGGCCGTCGGCGGGGACCTTGACGTAGCCGGTGAAGAGCAGAGCGTGCTGCGTGTCACGCTGGCGGACGGTGGTGTCGGCGATCTTGGCGACGCCGGTGGCTAGCGGGGTGAGCTTGCTGAAGTCGGGCAGGACTTTCCACTGGCCTTCGTAGTAGGAGTAGCCGAGGCCGGGCTGGGCGTTGGGCACGTCGGCGGCGGCGATGGGAGCGAGTTTGCGGAAGCGGAACTCGGCGGTCATGCTGCCGCGGTCGGTGGGCAGGAAGGTGCGGGCCTTGATAACGGTTGATCCGGTGATGCGGATCGGGTCGGCATAAACGGGCGAGGTCGGTGCCGGCTCGCTGCCGTCGAGCGTGTAGCGGACCTGGCCGTGCTGAGTGTTGACGGCCAGTGCGGCGCTGGCGGCGTCGGTGTTGAACTCGAAGCGGCGATTGCAGGGCGAGTCTAGCTCGCCGACTTGAACGCCGTTTGGATCGAAGACCGACTCGGCGTGGCACGTCGGCGGCGCGATGAAGTAGTCTACGCCGAGCGCGTCGAGGCGGCCGTAGTGCGTTTCGAGGCGTTGCTTGAACTGGGCGAAATCGCGGTGCGATTCGGGCGTCCAGCCGATTTCGGCGATGGCGCAGAGGCGCGGAAAGACCTGCCAGTCGATGCGCTCCTGCGCGGCGTGCTCGGTCCAGATGTTGCCCTCGACGCCGAGGACATGCGCGGCCTGCTCGGGGGTGAATTCCGGCGGCGTGGGGTCGAAACTGTAGCAGCGTTCGAGCGGGAGATAGCCCATCCAGATGGGTTCGCCGGGCAGGCGGGCCTGGGCGTAGTCGAGGTAGCAGTTGCTGGTTGGGGAGCAGATCACGTCGTGGCCGCTGGCGGCGGTGGCCTCGGCGCCTTTCATGCCGCGCCAGGACTGCACGGTCGCGCCGGGGGCGAGACCGCCCTCCAGAATCTCATCCCATCCGACGAGTCGGCGGCCGCGCTCGGCCAGGAAGCGGTCGAAGTGGCGAATGACCCAGCTTTGCAGCTCGTGCTCATCGGCGAGGCCTTCGGCCTTGATGCGGGCCTGGCACTTCGCGCATTCCTTCCAACGCGTCTTAGGGCACTCGTCGCCGCCGACATGGATGAACTCGGACGGGAAGAGTTCCAGCACCTCTGTGAGGACGTCTTCGAGGAACCTGATGGTCTGGTCGTTACCGGCGCAGTAAACGTCGGGGAAGATGCCCCAACTCGTGCTGACTTTGAACGGGCCGCCGGTGCA
>JAFGRR010000534.1 GCA_016935035.1 Phycisphaerae bacterium
CGAGCGTCCGTGGCCGGTAGCCGCGTGAGGCTGACCGAGGGGCCCAGCCCACGCCGTCACATTCGGCCCACAACCTGTCAAATGGATGGTAGCGCGCGTTTAGTGCAAGTCATGCGTCCGGCCCGAATTCGGCGCCAGGGCACGTGGGCTGAGCGGGCCCGTTAGCGTCTCAGCCGACATGAAATGACGACGTGACCACGACGGCTTTGGGCCCGCTTGCAATCGCGCCGGCGCGACCGTCTTACACCTCTACAGCGTCGTCAAGAGACACTCAAGATGAGTGGATGTTCCAGTCGCCCGGGGTGGCCGTTTCAGCAACGCGCGATGGGACGGGCCCCGCAACACTGGTGTCTCAGAACTGCACTAATCAGCTCGGTTCGATTGATGGGCTTGCGGACATAGTCGTCACATCCGGCGGCCAGGCACACATCACGGTCCTGCTCCATGGCATTGGCCGTCAGTGCGATGATGGCGCCTCGGTACCCGCGTCGACGCAATTCCCGCGTCGCGGCCGGGCCGTCCATCACCGGCATCTGCATGTCCATCAGGATTGTGTCAAACGGCGTGCCATTGCAGTCAGCCTGCATCGCCGCTTCGAGGGCGACCTGTCCATTATCCGCTATGACCACCTTGGCGCCCGCTTTGCCCAGGAAGTAGCCAATCAGACGCTGATTGTCCGGACCGTCCTCGGCCACGAGGATTCTCAGCCCATCGAGACGATTATTGACACACTTAACAGGCTGATCCGCCACGCAAGAGCAGGTCGTGGCTTGGTGTGGATCGCTAATCATGGTCACGCCTCCCAGCGGTCCCGTGGCGATCGCCACGCGAAAACACGACCCCCGGCCCGGACTGCTCCGCGCGATGTTGACGTCGCCGCCAAGCAACTGAGCCAGCCTCTTGCTGATCGCCAGCCCCAACCCAGTGCCGCCGAACCGGCGCGTTGCCGACGTGTCGGCCTGCGTAAAAGGCTTGAATAGATCGGCGGCCTGCTCCTGGGTCATGCCGATGCCGGTGTCGACAATATCGAACTCCATGATCGAGCGTTCGGCATCCACTCGCGACAGCAGCGTCACGCTGCCCTGCTCTGTGAACTTAAGCGCGTTGCCGACGATGTTGACGAGAATCTGGCGCAGCCGTGTCGGATCGGTGAGTATGAACGCAGGGACGGGCCCGTCGTGCTCCACGCGCAGCTTCACCCCAGCGCCATCCGCGCGAACCTGCATCAAGGAGACAACTTCACTGACCACTTGGCACGGATGACACGCCTCGTGCTGGACCTTGAGCTTGCCGGCCTCGACTTTGGACAGGTCCAGGATGCTGTTGATGAGTTCGAGCAGATGCTCGCCGTTCCGCTTGATCGTCCGGATGGCCTCGACCTTCTCCGCTGGCGGCTCTCCACGTTCGCTGTCCTCAAGCAATACGTCGGCAAACCCCAGGATCGCCGTCATGGGTGTGCGGATCTCGTGGCTCATGTTCGCGAGGAACTCGGACTTCGCGCGGTTCGCCGCCTCCGCGTGCAGCTTGGCGGCCCGTAGCCTCTCCTCGTACCGCTTGCGCTCGGTTACGTCCTGATTAGCACCGTATGTCCTGATCGTGCGCCCCTGGTCGTCCTTGACGACATAGAAGTGCACCGCGATGTACCCGACCTCACCATCGGCATAGATGATGCGGTGTTCGAATCGTCGGCTGTATCCCGGGTCCATGGACGCAATGGCACCACGCACTTCCTCGGCCACGAGGCTCACATCGTCGGGATGCAGAAACCGTCGCGCGTACTCAGCCGACGACATTGTGCAGCTTCCCACCTCCTCGACTGACGTGCGGTAGACGGCGTAGAAGTGGTCATCGAAGGTGAACAGATCGCTCGCGACATCGTATTCCCAGTAGCCAAGGTGCGCGATCTTCATCGCGGTCGACAGCTTGCGTTCACTGTCGCGCAATGCCTGTTCCGCCTGCCGCAGTTCGGTGATATCCCTGCCGTACTCGATGACGCCGACCACATCGCCGGCATTGTCCCGCAGAAGGAACGCGGACAACTCAATCCATTTCAGAGGTTGCTCGGGCGAGGGATAAGGAATGACCGTTGTAAGCGACGCGTCCTGCTCGATCGCCTGACGACACACACAGTCCGGACATGCAGTGTCCATGTCGCGGATGACTTTGTAGCACTTGCGTCCGACAAGTGGCATCCGCTCCGCGTTGACTTCCTCCATCAGTGCGTTCGCGTACAGAACATTGAAATCCAGATCCAGGACACACACGGAGCCCCTAATCGAGTCGACCACGGTGCTCAGGAACTCCTCCCGGCCACCTGCAAGCCGCTCTATGCGCCCCACCTCGCAGATCTCGCGCACCCGTGCCAGAACGAGTTCCCCGCCGCGCAATTCAACCAGGCTGAGCGTGACTTCCGCCGGCCGCATGCTCCCGCACTTCTGTCGAACTTGCGTAACTAACGTCGCGGCCCGGCCGCTTTTGGCATCTCCCTCTGCATCCGCCATACAATTGTGCTGCCCGGCGTCCGGCACCACATCATGCAGCGACAGTGATAGCAACTCGTCGTGCGCGTAACCGAGCCACTTGCAAGCGGCTTCGTCAGCCCAGACGATGTGCCCCGCCGGATCGTGAATGAAGGTCGCCCGCCACGTCGCCGGCGTCTGATCCTCGGCACGTGAAATCGCCCTGAGACGACGCAGGTGCGCATTGGCGCGCTCGAGCTCGGCGACACGCGCCCGCAACTCCCGAAGCTCGTCGCCGACCTGCTTGCCACTGGCATCGTCACGCACAATCGACCTCTGCCGAATAGCCAAACGGTTCTTTCTGCCGCGCGAAGTCACACACCCGCTCGGGCTGGCCTCCGAACCGGCGCGCTAACACAGGATGTGCCTCTCATGCTGCAGACTATGACGCTGGTATCGGAGTTGTCCGAGCAGGCCATTAAGGCCGTGCCTAGAGTGTCCCCCACCCCCGATAATACGGCGGCACCGTTGCACCACCAGTAATAAACCATTCACACAAGCTACCCAGCCGCCTCAGCTCCATATGCCCATAACGGTGCTGCAATCTCGGACCCGCGCAGCCCTTCAGCCCTCAAACCCACGCCGGCCCAGGCGCCTGGCGGACTCCTCATCAACCTTGTCCAGCCAGCCGCAGCGTGCCCCTTCTCGGACGTCAAAACGCCCCGAGTACGGCTTGATGTCAAGCAGCGGCGTCGCGTCGAGGATGTCAACGTCCTCTACGTGCAACACTCGCCCTTCTCGTCGCACTAGTCGCAACAAACTCAGCCCGATCGGGTTCGGCCGCCGCGGCGCACGCGTCGCGAACACTCCACGCGGCGTATCGTCCAGGAACGGCTTGACCTTCAACTTCACCTCACCTGCCCGATCGAACGCAAAAAGCACCCATATGTGCGAAAACCCCTCCAAATCCGCCAAGCCCTCTTCATACGCCGGCTCAACCTCGATAGTCCCGGCGATGCCGCTCGCGAACGCCGGCTGTATCGGCGTCTTCTCCGGCGTCGTATGCGGACTGTGAATCACGCCGATCGGCCGCAGCACTATGTCATTCATTCGTGCACCTTTCGCAACGCTCACCCAAACGGCTAGCGTGACTTGCCACTAAAACCAACGCGACATTCGGGACCTCTCAGCGTAACCCGGCGGCCGTCCGCCGCCAGCCCGAGCCGGCGCTCTTTCAGGCTCAGCACGTAGGCCTGACCCCACCAGTCGAGCAGGAGTTCATCGCCGGCCGGCAACCCAATCACATCCTCAATTGACGGTAGCCCGAGATTCAGGAGCCCGTACTCGTTCTGCAGAAACAACACGCGCCGGCCCTGGCGCCTCACAACCATGTGACTGCCCAGAAACGGATATCCGTCCACTTCGTACTCGCCGTACGTGGAGCGGTCACGCGGCCAGAGGCACCTGGCCTCGCGCAAGCATCCTACCTCATAACCTGCGACAGCGTAGTTCTCCACCAGCTCGTCCAGACTCGGCGGCGTCTCACGCACTTGGCAGACTCCAAG
>JAFGRR010000535.1 GCA_016935035.1 Phycisphaerae bacterium
GAATCCGAACTGGCGTGGGCGCGGCGCGCCCGATTCAAACGATTGTCATCCCCCCTACCGAGGAGCCAGAGCATGGCCGGCCCGGATACCAAGGAATTCACGGACGCCAATTTCGAGCAGGAGGTCCTGCAAGCTTCGGAACCCGTGCTCGTCGATTTCTGGGCTTCGTGGTGTATGCCCTGCAAGGCGCTCGCTCCGACGATCGACGAGCTGGCCACGCAATACGCGGGCAAGGCGAAGATCGGTAAGGCCGACACCGACGCCAACCAGTCCGTGGCCGCCCAGTACGGTATCAGTGCGATTCCCACCGTGCTGCTCTTCCATGGCGGCGAGATCAAAGAGCGGTTCGTGGGCGTGCGGGGCAAGAACGACTACCAGGCTTCGCTCGACGCGCTGCTCGGCGGCGCCACGTAGGCACTCCGTTTCTGTTGGCCCCTCAGCACGCTCGAGCATGTGGACCGCGCAGAACCGCCATGGCCGAAGGGACACCCTCTCACGCAGGTGGTGTCTTGCGAAGGAGAGCCTTGAATCCGGCCTGTTCGAAGTGGTGATCGTGCGTCAAGGCCTCAGTCACCTCGGCCTGCTCCATCACAGCGAAAGAGATGCAATCAGTCAGTGACCAGGATTGGTCGGTTCGCTTGGCGTGCACGGCAACACCGGACTTAAACAGATCAGTGGACGCCGGGACGGTTGCGATCTTGTCGTTCTCGCGCACGCCTGCGAGTACAGCATGAGCGAGCATTCGGTTGGCAGGCACGGACAGGGCATTCAGGAACTCGCATAGAACGAACTCGGTTGTGAGAAAGGGACCGGGCAGATAGCGGCTCCAGGCTATGGCTTGAGCGTGCAGGGCATCCTGACGCATGGCCAAGGCGATCAGGTATGAGGTATCCAGGAAGATCATCGTCCGGTCTTGGGTGTGCCGTAGAGATAGTGATCGTGCTCGGCGGCGCCATCAGCCGGCCAGTCCGCGGCACCCTCGAGATCGGCCGTGAGCCGAACGAGGTTCATCAGGGGGCGTTCGTCGATAGGCTCAATGCGCACGAGCGTGCCGTCCGGCAAGCGGGCGTCTGCCTCCAGCACCACCACGCCGTTCTTGACCCGGCCCTGATAGGTCATCACAGTTCTCCCATGCCGTCAACAGCTACGCCCCTTATCGGCATACGCCATTATACCCGACTGGCCGAAGGGGATGCCACCCCGTGTTCTTGCCGGAGCGGCCGGGCTGGCTGGTCAGTCCAGTCTGACATCGCTTCGCGTGGCAATTGTGCAGATCCCGCGCGTCACGCGCGTTGCGATATGGCAGACCGTCTGCCCATCGCTCGTTAGCACGGTCATCGTGGCGGAGCCGGTCATCTTGCGCGGTAGGAGAGCGGCGACGTCGAGCTCGATCGGTTCGGCGGGCGGGTTGGTCGACCACGTTGCCAGTTGCGTGCGGGCGTAGTCAGCCGCACTGTCGGCGACGGCCCGGCTGACGAGCCGGACGCGCTCGGCCTGGCGATGCCGGTAGCGGTGGGCGTTGGCGCTGGCGAGCAAGACCAGCAACCCCCCTACCAGCCCCATGACCATCAGGACGAGTGCGAGCATCACACCGCGTCGTCGAAAACGTCCGGTTGTCATGACGCACCTCCGCACCCGATCGTCGCGGCGGCGGCCAATCGCCGTTCCAGCCGCGGCCCGTGGTCAACCGGCGAGATCGTCGTGAACGTCGTCCACACCAACCCGGGTGCCGCGTCCATGTGCTCGATCGCAAAGCCGACCCGAGCCAGCTCGAGCGTCCAGACGTACCGGGTTTCAGCCGTGTTGTCGGTCTGGGCCGTTCGCACAACGCGCTGGCCGGAAGCGCTGTAGGTGATGATGCCACGCTTGCTGACAAGTTGCAGTTCGGCGCCGGTTTCTCGCGACTCGACCGCGGCTTTGTCGGCTGTGCGAACATCGGACCGGATCCGGCGAACCAGATCGCGCATCGTCGCCTCGTCGGACATCAGCCGTTGTTCGCGGGCCTGCCAGCGCATGGACTTGGTGGTCAGCGTGAGGGCCAGCGTGAACACGGCGGCAATGAGCGGCAGCATGGCCAGCATTTGCGTAATGTAGAAGCCCCGCCGGCGGAAGCGGCTCATGGCGTCACCTCGCTGCTCGGACTGGTCGATTCGCACGTCCAAGAGCCGCGGGCTTTAGCCCGCGCGGTCTCCCGAGGGAGTAGACGCGGCGTATGGCTGCGAAAGGCCGCGCGGGCTAAAGCCCGCGGCTCTTTAGGGTTACAATCAGAGGAAAGTATAAGACCGCTCGGTTTGAGCTCGCTGGGAACATAGGCGGTGATACGCTCGGACACCTGCTTGCCGTTGGGCAGGTTGGCGGTGGCAATCACAGTGATGCGATTGAAGTTCTGCCATTGGCCCTGGCCGGCGTCCACCTTCGTCTCGAAAGTGATCGTCTCGGGCACGACTTGCGCCGGTGGCCGCGAGTCGATGGGGGCCCCGAGGCGGTATCGCTGTAACTGTGCGTCCGCCGCCCACGCAGCCGCCTGTCGGTAGAGGTAGGCGTCCTGCATCTGGCGGTAGTCCCAGACTGCCTTGCCGGCCACAGCCGCAATGACCGCCAGGAGCGTGAGACTCACGGCAATCTCAACGCCCATGAACGCTCGCCGGCGAGTCTGATTATTCCATCGCATCTTTGATGCCTCACACGGGGCCGCACACCGAATTGATCAGACATACGAGCGGCAGAAACATCGCGATCACCACAAACGCGACCACCGTAGCCATTGCCAGCGTCGAAGCCGGCCAGGCCAGCTTCCTGATCACGATCCACCACCGGCTGATGACGGTGTCGTGGTAGTCGCCGGCGTAGCGCAGGGCAACGTCCAGGTTGCCGGTCCGTTGGCCGTTGGCCAGGGCGGTGGTCGTGACGCGGCCCAGGCCGGCGGTCTGGCTTGCCTGCGCCAGGTCGGTGCCCACAGCCAGCAGATCGGCAAAACGCGACAACCGACGCCGCAGGTGCAGGTTGACGTCCAGGTCGGCAGCCAGGCGGGCGGCCGGCTCGATACTCATGCCGCTTCGCACCGCCAGCCGCATCGTGCGCAGGGCGACGGACATGCCCTGGCCGAACGCCATTCGCCGTGCACCGGGCACGTGCCAGCGCAGCCAGTCGGCCAAACGTGTGATGATGCCGGGGTCGGGAAAACGCCGCCGGCGCAGGCCCAGGTAGATGGACAATCCGACGAGCAGGCTAGCCTGGGTCCAACCCGGGGGCGTGCCATGCGCGAACCAGGCGGACGCGTTGATCAACAGACGCGTCAGCGGCGGCAGCGTCACCCCGAAGTCGGCGAAGATCTCGACCAACTTCGGCACAATCAGGACCATGATACCGGCGGTGAGCAGCGTTATGGCGCAGACGATGCTGACGACGTAAGGCCAGACCGGCATGTCGGGATGGTGGCGGCGATGTTCCCGGTCGTCGAGATACTGCTCCGCCTGTTGGAGGGCCGCCGGTAATTGGCCCGCCTTTTCGCCGGCGGCGATCAGACTCAGGACAAGCGGCGAACAGTCCGCAAAGCCCAGGCGTGCCGCTTGTGATAGGCTCAGGCCCTGTCCGAGCAACTTGGCGATGCGGCGCAGCGCCCGGCCGGCCCAGGCGGGCTCGGATTCCGCCGCCAGTGCCAGGGCTGTTGCCAGCGGAAGATTCTGCCGGACCACGCTCGACATCTGCCCGATCACCGTGCGTTCAACCTGGTAGCGCCAGAACCAGACGACGGTTGCCCGGGTAAGTGCGCCCAACAGAAACAGCCCGGCGGCTCCCAGGCCGGCGATGATGAACGCATCGAATATCAGGATGGCCCAGTTGCTCACGTCATCACCCCCCAGAGACACAGTTGACCACTGTCACCAGCGGCAGGAACATGGCCAGGATAGCGAACGCCAGGAAACCGCCCAGCAGGATCACCAGCGCCGGGAACAGCACGACCCGCAGCATCGACTGCGTGTGGATCGCCCGGTTTTCGTAGGACCGTGCCAGTTGTCCCACGGCCGTGGGCAAGGCGTCGCGGCCGACGGCGGCCTGAACGCAGAAGCCGAACAGCGGCGGTATCACCCGCGCCGACTGGTTGGCCGCGAAGATGGATTGGCCTTGCTCGACCTCGCTGGCTAATCGCGCCGCGTCATCGACCAGTAACCGGCTGCCGGTCGCGTCGGCGGCCAGCCGCATCGCCTGCGGCAGCGGGATGCCCGTGGCCACGGCCGTGGAAACCGAACGCAGGAACCGCGCGATAAGCGACGCACGATAGACCCGCCCGATGATCGGGACGACCAGCACGATCGACTCGCGAACCGCCAAGCCGGCTGGCGTGTACCGCGACGCGAACCATGCCAGCACCATCAGCCCTACCGCAGCGCCCAGGACGAGCATGATCGTCGTGTAGTGATCCGCAACGGCGAGCATCAGCTTGGTCAGCACGGGCAGGGCAGTTCCGAAGTCAGCGTAGATCTCGCGGAACTGCGGCACGACGAACACGTAGAAAGCCGATTGAATGGCCAGCGCCAGCGTAGCGACGATAAGCGGATAGCTGACAATCTCCCACGTCATGCGGCGCGTGGCCCCGGCCAGCCGCAGGTGCTGGTTCAGGTTCAAGAGCGTGGCCGGCAGCTCGCCCGATTGGATACCCGCCCGGATCACCCGGCTGTACAGGATGGGCAGCCCCCGCTCGCGGGCGGCGACGGCCTCATCGAGCGAAACGCCCCGGCGCAGGTCGGCGACGATGTCCTCGAGCCACTTCCGCAGCCGGTGTGAATCGACGTCGCGGGCGAGTTGAGCGAGCCCGTCGTCCAGGGCGATGCCGGCCTCGGCGAGCGAGGCCAACTGCTGGTTGAAGAAGATCAGGTCGTCCTCGCTGAGCGGGGCCGTCCGGCGAGACGGGCCGGCCTGTTCGGACAGGGTGTTCACCTGGATCTGCATCTGGTCCAGGTTCTCGTTGGCCTGATCGCGATCGCCGGCTTCGATTCGGCCGGCAATCGCGGTTCTTCCCGGTGTGAGACCCTCGTATTCGAACCAGGGCATGGCGTTTTACTCCTCGCGTGCGGGCGTCGATGCGTCGGCCGTCCCGAGCACGCGTAAGACTTCGTCTTGGGTCGTTCGGCCGGCGTTGACCAGTCGCCGTGCGTCAACCGTCAGGTCAGGCCAGCGCCGGCTGATGATCCGTCGCAGTTCGCTGGCCGGCTGGCGGTCCAAAACCGCTTGCCGCAGCCGCTCGTCCATCGCCGCGATCTGGCCGCAGGCGGTCCGCC
>JAFGRR010000536.1 GCA_016935035.1 Phycisphaerae bacterium
CACGGCTCACAGAGCCGTGGCACACATATAACCGCATTGTCGTTCGAGAAGACGAAGTAGCGGATTACGGCCGCTCGTCACGCCAGCGCCTGCCCGGACGATCGGTTGGTGCCTCTTCGTCCAGCAATTGCGCCAGACGCCGTTCGACCTCGGCATCCGGCGCCGCGCGCAGTTCTTCAAGCCGCATGCGCGGCCCCGTGGCGCGCATTTCGGCGAAGCGTTTCAGTCCATCGCGCAGTGCTTCACGCCGCGCGTCCCGCTCGGCGTCCACCGTGGCCGCGCGACAGTCGAGCACCAGTTGGCGCACTTCCGGCCGCAGCAGTTCCGGGTCGGCATTCTCCGACGTAAGCCAGCTAACCTGCTGCTCGATCACCTCTTCGCTCGTTGGCGTTCCGGGCTCTTCGGTTTCCTGCCGAGCGACGAACGTCTCAAGGAGACGCGTCTCGATGCGCACGTTGTCGGCCAGCAGCGCGCGAACGCGCTCGCGCAGACGGACACTCTCGTCCGCGTTCATCTCCCGTTCGCGATGCCGCACGGCATCGTGGATCATGCGTAGGTTCAGGGTATACCTGACAACCGCGCGGCCGACTTCCGGATCGTGCTCATAGATGCGGCGCAGCTGACGCAGACGCGGCGCCAACTGACTCAGACGCTCCGTCAGCGCCGCCGGGCTGCGCTCGCGCACGCGCTGCAACATCTGGTACAAATCCGGTAGTTCGCTCTCCATGAACTCCAGTAGTTCCGCTTCCTCACCCTCGCGCAGCGGTCCCACGTCTGTCGGCTCGGGCGGAAAGAGTGACGCGATCGGCAGCTCGGCGACGCCGCCTTCCTGGCGCGGTCGCCAGCGCTGATCACGCCACGCCTCCCGCCTCGGACTGCTCCTGGAACGCTCGCTCTTGGCCTCGCGGTCGCGCGTTTCGGGTGGCTCCGGCTGCCCCCAGGCGGGAGACAGGACCAGCGCCAGCAGCATAATCCCGGGCCAAAGCTTGGAAACACCGCGCATGATCGCTTCCCCTAGATTTCGCCACCCAGCACCAGATCAAGGTTGCTGAGCAAATCATTGAACGCCGCATCATCGGCGCTGGCCTCACTCGTACCGCCGCTCGACTCGTCCAGCAGCGTCGCAAACCGCGTGCGCGACTGATCGGCCGCCACAACCCAGGCGTTGATATAGGCGTCAGCTTCGCTGGTCGATAGCGACGTTGTCGGCGTCGGCCAACGCAACACCATGACCAACGCGATCACTGCCGCTACCGCGCCGAACGACTCCACCAGCCGCACCAACCGGCGCCGGCGACGGTACTGAGCGGCCTCCCGGCTAACCGCACTCTTGACGCGTTTTACACACGCGCCGGACGGGGCCGGCGTGCGCAGCACGTCGAGTAGGCGGCTTGCGCTCTCCGCCTGCTGTTCAAGTTGTCTCAGATCCTCAGACATCCTCGATACCTCGGCTCCGTAGCGCGTCCTTCAGGTGCTTCAAGGCTCGGTGTGCCCGCGCCAACGCGGTCCCGAGCGGAATACGGAGCATCGCGGCGATCTCACGGAACGGCAGTTCGGAGAAGTGTCGCAGCACGATCATCTCGCGATCGACGTCCGACAACTGCTCGAGCGCCGCCGCCAGTCCCTGGTGCACTTCCTCACGCGCAAGCTCGTCACCCGGACGCCGGTCACCCGTGGCAACCGACCGCCCATCCGGCCCGTCGCCGCTCGCTGGCTCGTCCAGCGACGCCACCGGACCACGCCGCTTGCGCTTCCGGGCGTGATCCCGGGCCAAGTTCGCGGCGATGCGGAACAGGAAAGCCTCGAACCGGCCCTCGTGCTCGTAATCGTCAAACGCCCGGACCAGCCGCAGAAACGTCTCCTGTAGCAGGTCCTCGGCTGTCTCACGATCGCCGGTGAGCCGGAAGAGCAGTCCGAACACGCGCGGGCTATACGCGTCCACGAGGGCGTTGAGCGCCTCCGGTTCGCGTCGCCGAGCACGACGTAGAATGCTCTCCAGGCTGGCCTGTTCCACATCGCCCTCAACGAGCCAAACGTCGTCGCCGCTCCATCATTGCAGCATCGTACCCGTTGCCGGGAATCTGGCAATTATCAGGCGTTGCGCGCCTACTCAGGCCTCTCGGCCCCGGCAACAGGGTGTTTCGGCGATCACCGTGACACCATAACGGGCACATCCGCATTGCGGTATCATGGACTTCTGACGCTCGACCGTGCGCGGTGACACTACACCCGAGGGGCACATCGAGAATGGACGGTGCCGGCAAGCAGGAAAGCGACTATCGCGACGAGCAACTGGGACGCCTGGTTGACGAGTTCTTCGTGCGCCAGCAGCGGGGAGAGTCGATAACCGAGACGGAGTTCCTGAATCAGCATCGCGATATGCCCGACGAGTTGCGGCACCTGCTGGAGGCGGCACGCGGCTTGGTGCGGCCGGCCGACGAACTCGCGACTCTCGTGTCTCGCGGCATGCTCACCGCTCCGACGGATGCGAAGCAGTACCCAATGTTCGGCGTACACGAAATCCGCGCCGTCGCCGGGCATGGCGGCATGGGTATCGTGCTCGACGCCTGGGATACGCGTCTCCATCGCCGCGTCGCGCTGAAGCTGCTGCATCCGGACCTGGCCCGTGATCCGGTCGCGGTGGCTCGGTTCAACCGCGAGGCCCGCGCCGCCGCCGGCATCCAACACCCGAACATCGTCGGCGTGTACGGTGTCGGGCACGACGACGGCAATCACTATATCGAGATGGAGTTCGTGGATGGCCCTAACCTGAGCACGGTGCTGCGTCACCACGGCCCCCTGCCGGAGCCGGTGATTCGCCGGATCATCCGTGAGGTCCTGCAAGGCCTCGGAACAGCTCACGCCCACCATTTACTGCACCGCGACATCAAGCCGTCGAACGTCATCCTGGCCGGCTGCCACAAGTGGCTCGACGGATCCGGGGTTGAACAGGAACCAACCGACGGGACGCCGCGTGTACAGGCGATTCTTCCAGAGGACCTACCTCCCGACCCGTTCGTGAAGATCAGCGACTTCGGCTTGGCCCGGCTTGAATCATCTCAGACCCAACTCACGATGGCGCACTCCGTGCTTGGTACGCCGGAGTACATGAGTCCGGAGCAGGCCAGGGGAGCGTCAAACATCGACGTTCGGTCGGACCTATACGCCGTGGGCGTCGTGTTGTACGAGATGCTGACCGGAAGCACGCCCTTCAAGGCCGACACACCGACGGCGACTCTGCGGCGCGTGCTCGATGATGTGCCGAACCACCCACGCAGCCTGTGCGACCGCGCGGACCCCGTGCTATCCAGCATAGCGCTGCGGCTGCTTGCGAAGAAGCCGGCGGACCGCCTGGCCACGACCGATGCCGTGATGAAGGCCTTGGACAGCAATCGGCGAATCTGGTCGGGCCCACAGGCGATCCTGCCTGGTCGACGTGTCATAGGTACAGGCCTGGTTGTAGCCCTACTGGCTGCCGTCACATGGGGCTGGGCCGTCGGGTTGCGCACCGGCCAGCCACCCCAATTAACACCGGCGATCACATACGACACGGAGGCGGAGGCCGGCGATCCGCTCGGACGGCGGCGTGTGATGGTCGATCCAACCGGACAGGGCGATGAGCTCTACATAAGAGCAATACCCCAGGACAACGGCCAGAGCGATGTCCTGGTCGCCAGGCTGCCGAATGACAGGATAGTCTGGCAAGCAAGCCTTGAGCCGGACCAACCAGTGCCGTGGCCCGACGTGCCCCCGGAAGAGTCGCGCCAGGAGTGCGTGAACATCATCGGCGGGAACCTCGACGGCCAGCCCGGCGATGAGGTCGTCGTGGTTGCGCACGGCGGATACCACCCGACACAGATCACGCTGATAGACCCGCGCAATGCCACGGTCAGGCAGCGCTTTTGGAACACAGGACACATCCGCCACGTGTTCGTCCTGCCGGACTTCTTCGGGCCGCAGCGGCCGGCTGTCATCGCATGGGGGCTGAATAACAAGCTGGGTGGATACGAAGCCGCTGCTGATATTTGTGACGCGCCACGCACTTCGGCCTACGACGTGTGCTGTGTTGTGATCCTGGACCCGACAAACATGGGCGGCCTGAGCCCACCTTTCCGAGATCGCCTTGGAACCATCCCCGTGGCTCATCCGCACTGCTACGCGTTCCTCGATGAACCCGCGTATAGCACACCCCCCGATCGGCCCCACGGCGGCCCGTTGCTGGATTTCCAAAGCACGGACACGCGCTTGTGCGCGGTCGCCGGGACAGCAGAATATCCGGATGGTCCCCACTTCGAATGGCGTATCCGGCGTGTCCGCGGAGAGGGGCTGTCAGCAGAGTTCTACGGCGGGGTGCAGTTTGCGCTGAATAGAGACTTGGCCGTCCTCGCCAAGGGCACAACCGTTTTGCCGGGTGAACGCGAAACCGCCGACGCCTGGGCCGCCCGCTGGCGCGTGATTGTCCTCAACGGCGCGCCGCGGGACTAACGCCTAGTCATACGGGCCGCGTGAAAAACGACGAGCATCGAGGACCCGCGCTGGAACCAGCTCATATG
>JAFGRR010000537.1 GCA_016935035.1 Phycisphaerae bacterium
ACACGCCCGTCGCGAGTGGCTCTGCCTCGCTCAGCTTCGGCTCTAGCCACTCCGAGGCTCGGCGACAGCCATGAGAAACGGTCGGGCCCCTCAACTTGGCCGACGAGCGGCGCTATGGCTAGAGAGCATCACCGGACGCGGACGGGGTCTGATGCCGAGCATTCCGAGGAGCGAACATGGCGCTGGATGACGACATTATCGAAACGCCCGATGGGCCGATGAGCTGGGCGGAGTGGAAGAAGAAGAATCCGGTCCAGATCCCTTCCCGGCGTACCAAGGGGAAGAAGCTGCCGGTTAAAGTGAAGCGCTTCACGTCCGACCCGTAAGCCGGATCATTCCGCAGCGTTCGCACCCTCGCCGTTTGCCTGCGGTGGCGGCCCGCGACCGTCGAAGCTGTCGAGGCTGCGAAGAATCTGCGTCAGCACCTTGACCGTCGTCTTCAATTCACCCTGGTCGACATCGGCGAGGACCTGGCTGCGCAGCTCATTGGTAATGCCCATGATCCGGCTGATGACTCGCTGGCCTTCGTCGGTGATCCGGTTGATCGTGACGCGCAGGTCATGGTGGCTTTGCCGACGTTCTATCAGTCCCTCGCGGGCCAGCGAGTCGAGCATGCGGATCATCGTCGGACCTTGCACGCCGATCAGTCGCGCAAGCTCGCTCTGGTTCAGCTCTTCATCCGAGTAAGCGACCAGGTACAGGGTCTCCCAACGCGCCATGGTCTGCTGCATCGGCTTCAGCCGGTCGTTGGCCAGGTTGCGCCACCGGCGGGCGGCCACGACCAATGCCCGGGTGGTGCGGAAATAGTCGTCATCGGCTTCGCTCTGGGCATCGAAGCGATGGTAATTGCTCAGGTGCCTGTCCGAGCGATCGACCGAGAAGCCGCCGTACATCAGGCCTTCGATCTCGCGGTAAGCACGCGGCCGTTCCGGCCCGGCCGCAGGCAGCGGGCCGCGCTTCTGTTGCAGCCGCGACTTGCGCGGCTTGTCCACGCTCATACCCCCCTCACTCGTTGTCCTGAACCGGCCCGCGCCGGGCGAAGCCTGTGCGCCCGGCAGGAGCTCAATAGGAAAACCGCATCCCGGCCTTGAACATCCGGCCGACCGGATTGAACAGCACGTTGTTGCCACTGCCGTTGGCGCCTGGGAATGGGGGCGGATCCTTGTCGAACAGGTTGTCGATGCCGGCGTAGAACACGGCCGCGCTGGCACCTCCGGCTAGCGCCATCTTGTACCTTGCCAGAATGTCGAAGTAGGTGCGCGACGGCATGGAATTGGTGCTCGCGCTATTGGGCAAGGTGATCGAATAGCCTTCCTGTTCGGCCCCGATGAACGCCGCGTTGTAGAAGCCCTTGTTGATCCAACGCACGTGGGTGTTGAACTCGAAGCTTTCGCCCAGTTCCAGCTTGGCGGTGGCATCCACCGTCCAGTCCGGAATGCCCGGAGGCGTTCCGCCGCGAAGGCCGGTCTGACCGGCCCGTTCGGTCGGCCCGACCGCGTCGACCGTTATCAGGTCATTGTAGTGGCTCGCCAGCACACGCAGGTCGAGCGCGTTGGAGGCGCCGATCGGCTGGCGGTAGGCGAGCTCGAGATCCACTCCGCGCGCGATCAGGCTGTTCACATTCTGGAACGTGTCGGTGACGTTGGTTATAACGCCGGCTGAGTTCCGCGTGATCAGCGAGCAGCTTTGCCCGTCGCCCTGATAGCAGCGCGTGACAATATTCTGCTGGCCGAGCGTGCTGATGGCGTCCTCGATCTGAATGTCGAAGTAGTCGGCCGAAGCGCGGAAGCGTCCGAGGAACCCGCCCTGAGGCTGCAGCACGACGCCGAGCGTCAACGTGTCGGCCTTTTCGGGCACGAGGTTCGCATTCGAGCCCAGCGTCAGCGGCACCACAGAATTGCCGGGGCCGCCGCCCGCGGGCGTCCCTGGGGGGCCCGGGTCGGTCACGATGCCCGAGCCGGGCGTGAGCGGTCCGAACAGCTCGGCGATGTTGGGCGCACGAATGTCGCGAGACTTGGCGGCGCGGAAACGGATCGCGTCGATCGGAGCCCACACGACGCCGACCTTCCAGGTCGTGGCGTTGACTGAGGAACTCGGTGTCAGGTCGCTCGATCGGCTGTAATGCGTGCGCCGGATCGCTCCATTCACGCTGAGTTCGTCTGCAAAGGCCACGTCGGCGAGGATCGGCACTTCGGCTTCGGCATAAGCCTCGATAACTTCGATCTTGCCGGAAATGACAGAGCCGCCGGTGTTGAAGAAAGCCCTGGCGGCCGAGTTCGGGTCGACCGCGCCCACGATCGAATCGCTGCGGTATTCGACGCCCGCCGCGACGCCCAGTGGACCCGCCGGAAGTTCGAACACCGAACCGGTGACGTTCGCCGCCATGACGTGCTCCGTGGAGCGGTTCTCCTGGAAGCCGTCGTCAGTGACATAGTCGGCCGCGGCCGCGAAGTTGGCACCTTGGCCATAGCCGAACGGATTGAGCGCCACACAGGCCGGATCGTCATTGGCCGTCGGTACGTCGCTGTTCACGCGGCATACTATCGCGCCGCTGGGCAGCGCCACGGCGTCGATCGCCTTCAAGATCCGCGAGGTGATTGTGCCGTGGTTGAGATCGCGGCGGAAGTCGTTGCGCCCAAACTGATAGTAGGCATCCGCCTTCCAGCTGTTCCCAATGTCGTATTCCGCCGCGGCAACTACCCGATACACGTCATTCTCGACATGAACCGCCCCAGGGCCGACATCGTCAAAGCCCTTGCCCAGCGTGAAGCTGGTCGCCCCGCTCGCGGCCAGGATCGTGCGGATATCGAGCGTGGGATCAGCGGACCGCGGGATAAACGGGTTGCTCGCCTGGATCGTCAGCGCGGTATTGCGATAGGCGACCGCACGGTGATCGCCTTCGCCGTGCCCGTAGTTGAAGCCGAGTTCGAGAGTCAGCGCCGATGTCGCGTCCCAGGTCAGGTGCCCGGTGCCGACCCATCTTTCGGTCGGCGAAACGATCGGAAAGTCGAAGTAGACGTTTTCTCCCGGTCCGTCGCTCTCGCCCCCAGCGGAGAAGAGGTTGTTGGCCATCGATCCGAGCTGATATCGGCGCGGCGTGCCGTCGCGATTGAAGGTGATGCCGTCGATCGGCCGCAGGAACGGCACCAGGCGGCCAGTGTAGGCCGAGGCGGGCGGGGTGGTGACCCCTTCGTAATCGGCCGTCCAGGGATAGACGCCGCTGAGGAGGCTGTTGGCTGGAACGGTGGTCACGCCCGCGTTGCGGCCCAGGTTGATCAGGCCGAACGCGCACCAGTCGCGCTCTGAGCAGCCGTCCACGCCAGTGTTGCGCTCATACTCCCCGCCGACCACCAGATGGAGACGGTCGCCCAGCGCCCATCCGCCGGCGACCCCGAACTGCGTGGTCACGTTGTCCGCGTACTCGGACTCGCCGTACAGCGCGTTGGCGCGAACGCCTTCCAGCCGCTTGTCGAGGATCAAGTTGACCACGCCCGAGACTGCGTCGGAGCCGTAGACCGCCGAGGCGCCGCCGGTGACGAC
>JAFGRR010000538.1 GCA_016935035.1 Phycisphaerae bacterium
CGCAGTCTGACGGCTCGCGCATCGACCACTTCCTCGGCTTTCATCGCTGCTGGGCGGTGCCGGGCCGCGCCAAGACGGCGCGTAAGGGCAAGTGGATTCTCACGCCCGGACGCGAACTGTTCGACGCGGTCAAGCGCTCGCTGGGCCACATCGAGATCATCGCCGAGGACCTCGGCTTCGTAACCGCCGAGGCCGTCGCCCTGCGCGATCGTCTCGGCTATCCCGGCATGCGTCTGATGCAGTGCGGTTTTGGTGACGACGACGGCTGCCGTTTCAATCAGCCCCACAGCTATCCACGCGCCTGTGTCGCGTACACCGGCACGCACGACAATGAGACAACCGTCGGCTGGGCCAAGCGGCTCAAGACCGAGTCGCGCCGCCGACGCAAGAAGGGCGAGATTAGCGAATATGAGCGCCTGCTGCGCTACACCGGCGGCACCGGCCAGAAAGTGCATTGGGATCTGATGCGCCTGGGCTATTATTCGTCCGCCGACACGGTGATCTACCCGGCCCAGGATGTCCTGGGCCTCGACGACCGCGCGCGAATGAACGTACCGGCCGTCCCGTTCGGCAACTGGGAATGGCGCATGAAGCCGGGCAGCCTGACCCCAACGATCGCCAGGCGCCTGCGCGCCTTGGCCGAGGCCTACGACCGCATCCGCGACTGAGAGCCGCCGCATCTGCGTCGTTGGTGTCGATGTGCCACTGCTCTTGAGCAGTGCTTTTATGGCGAACTTGCATTGCTCAAGAGCAGTGGCACACCGTAAGCAAACGTACCGGCCGACGTCTCGTCGGCCGAAGACCGACAAACGGGCGCGCAAGCAAAAGGCCGGCGGTACGTCGCCCGGCCCCGTAGCGGCCGTTGAATACGTATTCGCCCGCCGCGCCAGCCCCAAAAGCCGCGCGGCACACAGCAGTGAGACGCCTGAGATGTCAGTCGCGTCTGTGTAACATCTGGTTCCTGCGCAGAGAAGACGGCCGACGAGACGTCGGCCGCTACATAAACTCCGGAGACACCCAATGGCCAAACGCGTAACAAAGCGCACCACCGGCAAGAACGCTTTCGACCGCGTCGCCGACTTGGCGCACAACTTGTGGTGGAGCTGGAACCCAACCGCCCAGCAGCTGTTTGCCGCGCTCGACCCGGTCCAGTGGGAAGCTACCAACCACGCCCCGTTGGCGACGCTGGCGCAGCTCTCGCCGCAGCGCCGTGCGCACCTCCTGGCGGATGAGCAGTTCACAAAGCACCTCGCCGCGTGCGAGGCCGATCTGAAGAAGTACATGCGGGCGCGCACCTGGTTCCAGCGCACCGCCAAACCCACCCAGAAACGCATGCTCGTCGCCTACTTCTGCGCCGAGTTCGCAATCCACGAGAGCTTCCCCCAATACTCCGGCGGACTGGGCGTACTTGCCGGTGACCATCTCAAGTCGGCGTCTGATCTCGGCATTCCGCTTGTCGGTGTCGGCCTGCTGTATCGTAGCGGCTACTACCAACAGAGCTTCGCTCGTGACGGCAGCACTGAAGTCACCTACCCCGAGTACGACTTCAACGCCCTGCCCGTGAAGGACACCGGCAAACGCGTCGAAGTCCTCCTCGGTCGGCGCCATGTACAAGCCAAGGTCTGGCGCATGCAGGTCGGCCGCGTCTCCCTCATTCTGCTCGACACCGACCTCCCCGCCAACCGCCCCGCCGACCGTACCATCACGCAGCACCTCTACGGCGGCAACAACGAAACACGCATCCAGCAGGAAATCATCCTCGGCATCGGCGGCGTCCGCGCCCTTCAGGCCCTCAACCTGCGCCCCACAGTCTTCCATCTCAACGAAGGCCACGCCGCCTTCTGCGCCCTCGAGCGCCTGCGCACGCTTCGCCAGAAGGGCCGCGGTCTCGAACGTGCCATGCAGGAAGTCCGCTCGTCGACCGTCTTCACGACACACACACCCGTTCCAGCCGGACATGACCGTTTCGCGCCGGCCCTGACGATGCGCTATCTCGGTCCAATCGCAAAGGGCATCGGGCTTGGCCGCCGCGACTTCCTCGCCCTCGGCCGCGAGGATGCCAAGGCTGCCAAAGAGCCGTTCTGCATGACCGTCCTCGCCCTTCGACTTAGCCAATACCGCAATGGCGTCGCCAAGATCCACGGACAGGTCTCGCGCGAAATGTGGCTCCACGTCCACGACGTCAAGAAAGCCGCCGACGTGCCAATTGGCTACGTAACCAACGGCGTCCACTCTCAAACCTGGCTCGCCCCCGAAGCCGCCGCCCTGCACCAGCGTTATCTCAAACCCCGCTGGCTCGGTGCCGGCCCGGAATCCCCCTGGTGGCAGAACGCCGACCGCATTCCCGCCGAGGAACTCTGGAAGCTGCGCAACCAGTTGCGGCGAAAGCTCGTGCACTTCATTCGTGGCCGCCTGCTGCTGCACATTCAGGGACAACTCGGTCCGGTCGAGGAGTTGGCGGCGGCGTATGAGACTTTTGACGAGAACGCCCTGACGCTCGGCTTCGCCCGCCGATTCGCCACCTACAAGCGTGCCCCGCTGATCTTCCACGACGCCAAGCGGCTCGCGTCGATCCTCACCGGCGACCGGAGCCGCCCGGTGCAGATTGTCTTCGCCGGCAAGGCCCACCCCGCTGACACCGAAGGCCAGGCCTACGCCGCCAAGATCTACAACTTCGCCCGCAAAGCCGGCTTCCACGGCCGCGTGGCGCTGCTCGACAACTACGACATGCACGTCGGCCGCATGCTCACCAGCGGTTGCGACGTTTGGCTCAACAACCCGCTCCGCCCACGCGAGGCATCCGGCACCAGCGGCATGAAACCGCCGCTCCACGGCGGCCTGAACTGCTCCATCCCAGACGGCTGGTGGCCCGAAGCCTACAACGGCCGCAACGGCTGGCAGATCGGCGACGGCCGTGCGCTGCGAACGCCGGCGGCACAGGATCGCTACGACGTCGGCCAGCTCTACGACATGCTCGAGAAGCAGATCGTCCCGCTGTTCTACAAACGCGACCGCCAGGGCATCGCTCGAGGCTGGGTCAAGATGATGACCGCCTCCATCAAGACCGTCTGTGGCCAGTTCAGCACCCACCGCATGCTCGGCGACTACGTAACCCAGTACTATCTACCAGCACACGGAAAGTAATAACCAGTAACGGATAACGAGGGTCTGCCCGGAGACGCGCAACAAACGTGCAGCGTCAGGCCTCCATGCCTGACGTTGAGCCGAGCCGCAACCGGAAGCGAGCGGTTGCCTCGATAATCGCTGGATTGTTCCATCAACCGCTTCCTTACAGGCGCGGCTCGGACCAACTTCGGCATCTCATGAGACCCCATACTTGTCTGCCGCCACCGCGCGCAGTAGCATCCACATAGCACGAATTGGGAGCCGTTTCAGCCTCAACAGCAAGGAGCACCCGTTGGCCAGCACCAGCAACGCCGATCGTCATCTGTTCACATCCGAATCCGTCAGCATGGGCCACCCTGACAAGGTCGCCGACCAGATCTCCGACGGCATCCTTGACGCGATGCTCGCGCAGGACCCACATTCGCGCGTCGCGGTGGAGACGATGGTCTCCACCGGCATGGTCATCGTCGCCGGCGAGGTGACGACCCAGGCATACGTCGAGATTCCCGACGTCGTTCGCGAGACCATCAAGGACATCGGCTACACCTCCGGCGACATGGCGTTCGATTACGAATCCTGTGCCGTGCTGTCGTCGATCAAGCGGCAATCGCCCGACATCGCCATGGGCGTCGATCGCGAAGGTGCCGGCGACCAGGGCATGATGTTCGGCTTCGCGTGCCGCGAGACGCCGGAACTGATGCCTCTGCCGATCCAACTCGCGCAGCGCATGATCGAGCACCACGCGTCGATTCGGCGTGAAGGCTTGATCCCCGGCATCCGCCCAGACGCCAAGTCACAGGTCACCGTCGAGTACGAGAACGGCACGCCGACCCGCGTGGACACGGTGGTGCTCTCGACACAGCACGACAAGACCTGGAACGAGCGCCAGGCGGACCTGGGAACAGAGGTCAAGCGACACATCCTGAAGCCGGTGCTCGGCGACTGGTGGCGCGACGACATCAAGATTCACGTCAACCCGACCGGACGCTTCGAGATCGGCGGCCCCCACGGCGATACCGGTCTGACCGGCCGCAAGATCATCGTCGATACCTACGGCGGCCGCGGCCGGCACGGCGGCGGCGCCTTCTCGGGCAAGGACCCGACCAAGGTCGATCGCTCGGCCTCCTACATGGCTCGCTACATCGCCAAGAACATCGTCGCCGCCGGGCTCGCCGACATCTGCGAAGTCCAGCTCTCCTACGCCATCGGCGTCGCCGAGCCCACCAGCGTCTGGGTCACCACCGAGGGCACGGCGAAGATTGAGGAGTCGAAGATCAGCCAACTCGTGCGCGAGCACTTCCCGCTCACGCCGCGCGCCATCATCGAGCACCTCAACCTGCGTCGCCCGATCTACCTCGAAACC
>JAFGRR010000539.1 GCA_016935035.1 Phycisphaerae bacterium
ATGAGCCGGGCAGCCGACTGGCGCACCTTCTCGATGCCGTCGTAGCACTTGCCCTGGAGATAGGCATACTCGGACTGCTCGTCGGCGTAGGCACGTAGCGCCTCAACCGCGGGCCGCGAGAGCGGCGCGATGGCGGCGTGGTTCAGGAAATTGTAGTGCCGCGTGATCGGAAACTGTTCACGGATGTTCTCGATCGTCATGGGACCATTCCTTTTCCGGCACATCGCCACGCCGTCGATGCCGTGCGGCGCCACACCAGTCACAGACCCCTGTGTCGCCCGTACGTTGGCTTGGCGTTCGGACGGCCGGATCGCGTTTTTCCTAACACTGGCACGCCACCATCTATTATCGGTGTGCCCGGTGTCCCTTCCTTGAGTTCTACGTGGTTGCCGCAGCGCGGTTCTACCCGGTTTTTCGCCGTTTGCAAGCGGCGGCCACCAATAGATACTATCTCCATTGCGCAAGGGACCGGCGCAGCGGTCCCGCCGAGGGCATCGTCCCGCGAGATAGGATGTGGAAAAATGGATGCATTTACGCCGCGAGAAGTGGTGCGGGCGTTGGACCGCCATATCGTCGGGCAGGAGTCGGCCAAGCGCGCCGTTGCGATCGCCATCCGCAACCGCTGGCGCCGCTTGCAGTTGCCGCGCGCGTTGCAGGAGGATGTCTTCCCCAAGAACATCCTGATGGTCGGTCCCACCGGCGTCGGCAAGACCGAGATTGCCCGCCGACTGGCCCAACTGCTCCGCGCGCCATTCGTGAAGGTCGAGGCGACCAAGTTCACCGAGGTCGGATATCACGGCCGGGATGTGGACAGCATCATCCGCGATCTGGTCGAGCGTGCGATCGTGCTGGAGCGCGCCGAGGCGGCGGAGAGCGTGCGTCAACGCGCGGCCCAGATGGCCGAGGACCGCATCATCGACCAGTTGCTGCCCGCCGGCGAGTTCGGCGACGCCGACCCCGAGCAACGTGAACGCCGGCAGCGCACGCGCGAGAAGCTGCGTTCGCAGTTGCAGGCCGGCGGGTTGGGGGAGCGAATGGTCGAGGTCGAGGTGAGCGAGCACGGCATGTCGGGCCACACCATGTCCGCGATGGGGCTCGACCAGGTGCCCGAGATGGCGCAGATGATGGAACGCATCATGCCTCGCCGCACGCGCCGCCAGCGCCTGCCCGTGCCCGAGGCCCTCGAACTGCTCACCCAACAGGCCATCGACGGACTCATCGATCAGGAAGGTCTTCAACAGTCAGCGGTCCATCGCTGCGAGCAGTGCGGGCTGGTCTTCCTCGACGAGCTCGACAAGGTCTGCGGTAGCCTGATGGAGGACGTGGGGCCGGACGTGTCACGTAGCGGCGTACAGCGCGACCTGTTGCCGCTGGTTGAGGGTACGACGATTAGCACACGCTATGGGCTGGTGCGCACCGATCACATCCTCTTCATCGCCGCCGGCGCGTTTACGCAGGTGCGGCCGAGTGATCTGATGCCGGAATTGCAGGGGCGCTTTCCGATCCGGGTCGAGCTCAGCGATCTGACATCGGAGGACTATCACCGCATTCTGACCGAGCCGCAGAACTCACTGATCAAGCAGCAAATCGCACTGATGGGGTCCGAGGGTGTCACGTTGGCCTTTACGCCAGACGCGCTGACCGAGATGGCCGAGATGGCTAACCGCGCCAACCAGATGCTGGAGAACATCGGCGCCCGCCGACTGTACACGATCGTCGAAAAGGTCTGCGAGGAAATCGCGTTCAATGCATCCGACGCCGCGAACAAGGAAGTGACCGTCGATGTTGACTACGTGCGCATGCGATTGGCGGACATTCTCGAAGACGAAGATCGCAGCCAGTTTTCGTTGTAGCGCCCGTTAGAGTGCGGCATGCATGTGGCGTCAGGCCTTCGCGCGTGACGTTTGATTCGGCATGGCGGTCAGAAGACGGCCGACGAGACGTCGGCCGCCACATAAGAGCGCCAGGCATTGGGCGCTACGCACGCACACAAGACAGGGCGGGCTACTTCCGCTCCATCACCTTCGGCTTGAACAGCTTGGTCTGAAGCGCCGGGATGTATTGCGTCCAGTCGCTGGTCTCGTCTGCATCGTCGGCGATGCGCTGGCGGTACATCTCCAGCTTGGCGTCGAGATTGTCTAGGTAGTGGACGGCGATGGCCTCGGGCACCATCGGCAGCTTCGGGCTGCCGAACTCGTACGTGCCGTGGTGGGCCACGATGATGTGCGTCAGCACGTTCAGCAGGTCGGCCGGGAACGGCTTGCCGGTTTCGGCTTCGACCGCGCGGGCCTTTTCCTGAATCCAGCCGGCACACATGACTATGTGTCCGACGAGTTGGCCCTCGTTGGTGTAGCCGATGTTGGTGTCGAAGCTTAGCTCGCGCGTCTTGCCCGCGTCGTGCAGTAGAATCCCGCACAGCACGAGATCCGGGCTGACCTCGGGATAGCGCGGCAGCACCAACACCGCCAGCTCCAGCAGGTTCAGTGTGTGCTCCAGCAGGCCGCCAAGATAGGCGTGGTGTAGTGCGGCGGCGGCGGGGGCGCGTTTGAATGCATCGACGAAGTGCTCGTCGTTAATGAACTGGGCGATCAGCGCTAGCAGGTTCGGGTCCTTCACGCCGCGCATGATCTCCTTCACACGCGTCCACATCTCCTCGGTGTCGCGCTGGGTGTGCGGCAGGAAGTCGGTCGGGTCAAACTCTCCCTCGCGCACGGCGCGCAGGCCGTCGATGATGAACTGCGGCTTGCCCTTGTAGCTCTCGACTCGGCCGGTGAAGCGTATGAACCCGCCGTTGGGGATCGAGTCGAACATGCCCTGTGTCGCGTCCCACATGCGCGCGACGAGTTGGCCCGTGCCGTCGGCCAGGACGGCGTGGATATACAGGCTGCCGTTGGCCGTCGTGCGCAGGTCCTTCTGGTTGACCAGGAAGACCTGGTCGTCGAGACGCTGGCCGGGCTGAAGTTCGTTGATCGGGCAGCGCGGCGCCGGAGCTTTTGACATCATTGATCCACCTATGACGTGTGACCGCGCGCCTCGGCGCGGTCCTCGATCCATTTCAGGGCCTCGGGCGAGAGAAAAACGGCGCCGTCGCCGAAGAGCTCGCAACGCATCATGATGCCGAGCGGCGTCGTGAAATACGAGTGGATGTAGCTGGCGGTTTGTTGCAGGGCCGTGGCGTGTGAACCACAGCGCTGTTCGCACTGCCTGAGTTCTTCTTCCATTCGGTGGACGTCACCGTGGTGGCGCGTCGAAAGGTCGGCGATCATGATCTGCCGCGCCACGGCCTCGCTGCGTGTCCAGTCGGCGCCCTTCAGATCGTGAAACACGACCTTCTGAGCCTGCACAATCTCGTCACGCACCTCGCGGAGCATTGGTACGTCGTCTATTGCATGCGAAAGCTCGTCGTACTGCTCTTGCGTGATCACCGCCCGTTCCCTTGTTCTGATTACCGTCGTGTCACGCGCCGAGCGCGGCCCCGACCGCTGATCGGCGACGAATGGCCCATGGGCATCGCCAAAGCCCAGCCGCGCCGCTAGGCGACAGTCAGGCCGGAAGAACTGCATTACACGCCTGGCGCCGGACTACTGCTGGAGGATGAAGCCCGGGACGTCCGCGACAAAGGCCGCCCGCGCGATATTGCCGGTTTCCTCGAACGTCACGCGCACCGGACGCCAGTCCGCCGTAATGCGCAGCGTGCCGGCGGCGAAGCCTCGTTCGACTACGTCGCGTTGCTCGTCATCAATATCTTCCAGTTGGAGCAGCACCGCCACAATCTGTCCGCTGATCTCGTCCTCGCCCATGACCAGCGCGTCAAGCAGGCACGAGACTGTCAGCGTTTTGGTGTCGTCGTCGAAGTTCACACTTTGAATCAGCAGTGACACATCACCGTGGCCGAGGTTTTCGCTATCCGGATCGGCCTGCCACTGATCGCGGCCCTCGCAAGTGAACATGCAGCGGAAGTAGTCCTCGCCGAGCATGGCCAGATCATCGTTCTCGGCTGCCGACATGAAACGTGGGATTATGTCGCTCTCTGAACCGCGCATGAGCTCACGCGTGAGTTCCATGGGCTTGCCTTCGGTGCCGCCGGCGTCGCCGTGCATGGGCATGTTAGGGTCACCCACGTCACCGAAGGAGTCCTCGAAGCCGCCCGGCATGGTCCCGCCGCCACCGCCCTCCTGTGCCGCGGTCATAATCTCCATGAGCAGCAGTTGCGGGCTATTGAGAGTGCCGGTGTCGGCATCCTCGATAACCTTGTAGATGGTGTCGATGACGCCCTGGGCCATCATCAGCCCCATCTGGACACCCTGTGCCGCCGTGGCAACCTGATCCTCCCTCACCCCAGGTCCGGGTGGGCGCAGCCGCCACTCGCCGTTGACACGGGCGACGACAACACCCTCATTCTCAGCCTCGGCTTCAGCCGAAGCGGTGACTGCGTTGGGGTCGCTGACTGCCGTGTTGTTCATGGCCATCATGCCGCCGATGCCGCCGAGCATGGCCAACGGATTGCCCCCACCGAGCGACTCGGTCACGATCTGCGTCAGGTCCTGTCCCAGGGCCTGGGCGCGGGTCGGGTCGGCACGCACAACCACTGTGTCTTCGTCGACGACCTCATAGGTCAACAGGTCCAGAATAGCCTGTTGTGTCAGCCGGGCCATCAGGCGGTTCCAGAGGTCGCGCATTTCCGCGACTTCCTGGTCGGCGATGCGTTCGTTCCAGAGCGTGCGCAGGCTGTCGAGCTTCTCAAATACCGCCGCCACGCCCTCCTGGACGCTCTGGTCCGCCAGCGGGCCCATGCGTGCCTGGTCGAACGAATCAAGAATCGTGAAGAAGTCGAGGTCGAAGGCGGCCTTCGTTACCTTCTCCATCAGCGCGCGGGCGCCAGCCTCGGCATCCTCGGCGGCGGAACTGCCGACGGAGCCGGCAGAGCCAGCGTATGTCGCCGGGTTTTGCAGAATACCCAGGTCGGGGGTGCCGGAGCTGACCGGTACACCAACCGCTGTATTGCCGAGCACGCGATTGAACTGCTCTGGCGCGGAGTCGTCCTTGCCACAACCCGCTACTAGCAGGCCGATGCAGACGCCGACCGCGATCCACGCGCGTTTCGTGATCATCACCACACTCGCATCAATGGGATCGTCCACCCCGGGTGGCAAGTCGGCACGCGCGCTCGACACCACGGGAGAGAAACCGCTGCTGATAACCCCTAAACCGTAGTGTGGGTGACCCCGGGCGTCAATCCCTGACATCCGGGGCGGCGGTATGTGCGGCGTGCTGGGCCGGCGCCTGCTCGGAAAGCTGGTCGCGCAGACGTGCCGCCGTTTCATAATCCTCGGCGGCGATAGCCGCGTCCAAACGCTGCTCCAGCTTGACGCGGGCGTCGTCGGGCATCTCGTGCAGTATTCTGTCCCGCAAACCCAGCAGCAGCCTGATCTCCGAACGCTCGGACACGGACGAACTGTCCGAACTCGACTCGAGCAGCATCTCGACCTGCCGCAGACCGTCGTCGACCAGCAGGAGGGCCGCGTCTTCGTCGCCGGCGTCCAGCGCCTGGTGGGCCAGGGCGCGCGCGTGCATCATCGAGACGTAGGGCCGCTGCGGCTCCAGGACGTTGCGGTCGGCTTCTTCGACCGCGTAGCGGTTGCAGAAGTCCATCAGCCGCAGATTGCGGGCCGTGTCGCGTTCGACGTGGTTGTACTCCTCGAGCACGAATAGCGAGAGATAGCGCTGGTAGTAGAGGTATCCCTCGTGACGCAACTCGCGACAGTCTTCGTCGGAGAGCGAGAAATCCTCGTCGGTGCCGCGTTGGCGCACGTGCTCGATCAGGCGGTTCTCGTGAAAATCGAGCAGTGAGTCGAACCCGTGTGGCCGCTGGCCGTCCGGGCGTCCCTCGGGCTCGAACTGAAGCAGTCCGAGATCGACCCGCGTCTGAATCTTCTCGTTTCCGTCACGGCCGATAATTTTCCGGACCGAGATTTTGCCGGGTTCGTAGTCCCAGTCTTCCAGAATAGAGCGCAGGTCACTTATCATGTCGCTGGGCTCATCGGAAGTCTGGTGGGCGTCGTTGAATAATGCCCGAGTCGGCGAGTTTGGGCCGTAACGGCGTGGTCGAGTGGTCCGAGAATGCGCGTTATTTCAGGACGTTTGCGTGGCCAGAGAGTCGAGGCGCCGCCCGGGCTGACCACGCGCCCAATCACGGATCGGGTCAAGGAATCACTCTTCAACATTCTTGGGGCGCGCTACGGCATGCCGGGGCGTTTGCCGGAAATCGACGTGCTCGACATATTCGCCGGCAGTGGGGCCCTCGGGATCGAAGCGCTGTCGCGCGGGGCACGTGGCTGCGTGTTTGTCGAGCGCGATCGGCACTCGTTGGCGGTGCTGCGCGGCAACATCACGCGGCTCAGGCTGGGTGACGAGTGCCGCGTCGTCGCCGAGAACGCTTGGACGCTGCGTGTGCCGCCGGCTCGCGGCGACGGCTATGGCCTGATCTTCGTCGATCCGCCGTTCCGCGACGTCGAGGACACGTTGCGAGTGGTCGATCTGCTGGATCGGCTGGGGCCGCGCGTCAGTGCGGATGGGGTGGTTGTTCTGCGGCACGACGTGCGGACGCGTTTCGAGCCCAATGGTTTGCTCGAACTGCACGCCGTGGATGATCGCCGCATGGGCCGCAATCGCCTGCTGCTGCTAGCGCGCGGTACCGGGGGTGAC